>JBDRTC010000517.1:0-14392 GCA_043824335.1 Planctomycetota bacterium
GGACGGCGTCGCATCTGGTCGAGGAGAGCGAGATCCGCGCCAAGAAGGCCGGCCAGGTCAAGTACACCCGGCTGAAGGTCGTCCGCAACAGCGAAGGCGAGCAGATCGTGCTCACCCGAAACGGGGAACTCTTGATGTTGGACCCCAAAGGCCGCGAATTGGATAAATTCGATATCCCGGCCGGCGCCCAACTGATGATCGAGGAGAATCAGGAGGTCCGGGCGGGAATGTTGCTCTGCCATTGGGACCCACACAGTATCCCCATTCTCGCCGAAGTCGGAGGAAAGGTCCGCTACGAAGACATCATCGAAGGCGAAACGGTGCGGCTGGAGAAAGACGCCAGCGGAACCGTCCGGCGGCTGATCATGGAACACAAGGGCGACCTGCACCCGCAAGTCGTCCTGGAGGACGCCAACGGCAAGATCCTCGATTTCTACTACCTGCCCGAAAAGGCCCACGTGGAGGTTACCGAGGGGGCCCAAATCCTGGCCGGCACGCTCTTGGCGAAGACCCCGCGCGAGGTTTCCGGTACCCAGGACATCACCGGCGGTCTGCCCCGCGTGACCGAGATCTTCGAGGCCCGAAAGCCCAAGGAGCCGGCCGTGATCGCCGAAATCGACGGGACCGTGGAACTGTTGGGCGAGAAACGCCGCGGCAAGCGGACGATCATCGTCCGCAGTGAGGCCGGCATCGAGCGCGAGCACCTCGTCGCCCACGGCAAGCACCTCCGCGTGCACGCGGGCGACTTTGTCCGGGCCGGCGAGGCGCTGGTCGACGGGCCGCTGGTGCCCCACGACATCCTCCGCATCTCCGGCGAGGAGGCCGTGCAGCACTATCTCACCCGTGAAATCCAGAACGTCTACCGCAGCCAGCGCGTGGAGATCAACGACAAGCACATCGAGATCATCGTCTCCCAGATGCTCCGAAAGCTCCGCGTGGAGTCGGGCGGCGACACCGGACTCCTGGAAGGGAGCGTGATGGACAAGTTCGAGTTCCGCGCTAAGAACGAGGAGTTGGGTGGGTGTGTGAAGATTTCCGATCCGGGCGATACGAAGTTCCAGGAAGGGGATATTGTCCCCAGGGACGTTTTCGACCAGCAGAACGCCCAGTTCGAGGCGGGCGGGGGCAACTCGGCCACGGCCGCCCGGCCCGGCCCGGCCACCGCCACCACCCAACTGTTGGGAATCACCAAGGCCTCCGTGCAGAGTTCCAGCTTCATCTCCGCGGCCAGCTTCCAGGAAACGACCAAGGTGCTCACCGAGGCCGCGCTGGCCGGCAAAGTCGACAACCTGGTCGGACTCAAGGAAAACGTGATCCTCGGGCGCTTGGTGCCGGCCGGCACCGGCTTCCGCACGTATCAGAATTCCGAGGTGCGGTTCCGGCCCCACACGCTCTTCGAGATGGCCGCGCAGAAACAAGCCGCTCCCAGGCCCGCGTTCCCGCTCCTGGACGGCGACGCCGACGCGCAGCCCCAGGCCGCCGGACTGCTTCCCGGGACGCCGTCCGAACCGTTCCCCTCGACCACTACCCTGGACGGCCTGTTCCCCGATGAGCCGTCGATCCCACCCAGCGAGCCGTAGCCCTTGCCTGACCGTTCGAGTTGGACCAGCGAAGAAGTCGTCCCGGAGGGGGCGGGATTTGTCCTCAGGCGCGCCCGGTTCAGTATCCCTCCCGGCGATTCTGCCGGCCAGTGTCGGTGGGGAAGCTTCCCGGTTGCCCAACGGGATTGCCTCCCGGCCTCCCGCTCGCACCTTGACACGGTCTGCGGTTCTGATAAATTGGTGAGTTTCGGCCCTAGAGGTTCGTAAGTAGCGAAGACATCCCTTTCGAGACACTCGATGCCCACGATCAATCAACTGGTCCGCAAGCGGCGCAAGACGCCGCGGAAGTTCAGCAAGGCCCCGGTGTTGGACCAATGTCCACAGAAACGGGGGGTGTGCCTCCAGGTCAAGACGATGACCCCCAAGAAGCCGAACTCCGCGCTCCGGAAAATCACCCGGGTGCGGCTCTCCAACGGCAAGGAGGTGACCGTCTACATCCCCGGGGAAGGGCACACGCTTCAGGAGCACTCGATCGTGCTGGTCCGGGGCGGCCGAATCCGCGATTTGCCGGGGGTCCGTTACCAGGTCGTTCGTGGGGCCCTCGATTCCCTGGGCGTGGAGAACCGAAAGCAGGCCCGAAGCCGTTACGGGGCCAAGCGGAAGTAAGCCTCCACTCTGTACGTCTTAATCAGGAAACAAGCCAACGATGGGTCGGATCACTGCCAGTAGAAAGCAGCTCGTCGGCGATCCCAAGCACGGATCGATCCTTGCGAGCAAGTTCGTCAACTGTCTGATGTGGGACGGCAAGAAAAGCGTGGCGCAGGCCGTCTTCTACGGCGCCCTGGAAGAAGTCCACAAGAAGATCCCCGACGTGGAGGCGATCGAGGTCTTCACCCAGGCGGTGGAGAACGTCAAGCCCGACATCGAGGTCCGCTCCCGCCGCGTGGGAGGTGCTTCCTACCAGGTGCCCATGCAGGTGAGCCGGAACCGGCAACTCTCGCTGGCCATCCGCTGGCTTCTGATGGCCTGCCGGGAGAAGAAGGGCCGCCCCATGCACGAGAAGCTGGCGGGCGAGCTGGTTTCCGCCTACAAGCGGGAAGGAGCGGCGATGACCCGGCGGGAGAACGTCCACCGCATGGCCGATGCCAACAAGGCCTTCGCCCACTTCGCCTGGTAAAAAAAGTGTCATCCTACGCCGCGCTGGGACTCCTGGTGCGGCGTTCTTGTGCGCGGTCACCCCATGTCCCAAGAACTGAGCCAACTGCGAAACATCGGCATCATTGCCCACATCGACGCGGGCAAGACGACGCTCACCGAGCGCATGCTCTTCTGTTGCGGCTACAAGCACCGGGCAGGCGAGGTCGACAAGGGGACCACCGATCCCGACGACGATCCGGAAGAGCAAGAGCGGGGCATCACCATTTACTCGGCCGCCATCACCTTCCCCTGGAAGGAGGTGACCGTCAACCTGATCGACACGCCCGGCCACGTCGACTTCACCGCCGAGGTGGAGCGGAGCCTCCGGGTGCTCGACGGCGGAGTGGTCGTGTTCAGTGCCCGGGAGGGAGTGGAAGCCCAAAGCGAGACGGTCTGGCACCAGGCCGACAAGTACCACGTCCCCCGCATCGCCTTCGTGAACAAGCTCGACCGCGAAGGGGCCGATTTCTTCCGCACCATCGACGAGATCAAAAAGCGGCTCCAGGCCAATCCGATGCCGATCACCCTGCCGGTCGGGAGCGGCCCACCCCATCTACCGGACGGCTTTCGCGCGATTGTCGATCTCATCGAGATGAACCAGCTTACGTTCACCTGCAAAGGCAAAACGGTCGAGGTCGTCGTCGGGCCCATTCCCCAGGCCATGGAGGACGAAGCCCACCTGTGGCACTCGCAGTTGCTCGACAGGCTCTCCCTCTTTAGCGACGAGATGACCGAGCTTCTCCTGGCTGAGGAGCCGGTGCCTGCCGATCTGATTCGCCGCGTGCTGCGGGAGGCCACGCTTCAGGGCAAGGTCGTCCCCGTGTTGTGCGGCTCGGCGTTGGACGGGATCGGCGTCGAGCCGGTGCTCGACGCCGTGACGGCCTACCTCCCCAGCCCGCTCGACATGCCGCCGGTCGAGGGCTTTGCCCCGGCCGTCAAGGGCCCAAAAGCCAAAGAGCCCGCCAAAGAACCCGTCAAAGAGTGCCGCAAGGCCGACCCTGAGGAGCCCTTTTGCGGGCTTGTGTTCAAGATCAAGGCCGACCGGCACGGCGACCTGCACTACGTTCGCGTCTACTCCGGCGAGCTGAAGGCCAACAGCCGGGTGTTGAACCCGGGCAAGGACAAGAAGGAGAACGTCCCCCAGCTCTGGCGGATTATGTGCGGCCACCGCCAGCAGATCGACACGGTCCGGGCCGGCGACATCGTGGGCATCGTCGGGCTGAAGCACTCGGTGACCGGCGACACCCTCTGCGATCCCCGCCACCCGATCCTCCTGGAATCGATCACTTTCCCCGAGACGGTCATCTCCATGGCCATCGAGCCGGAAAGCTCGGCCGAGCGGGACAAGCTGGCCTCGGCCCTGGAAATGATGCGGCGCCAAGACCCCACCTTCCACGCCCGGGAAAACGAAGAAACGGGCCAGACACTCATCAGCGGCATGGGCGAACTCCACCTGGAGGTGATTAAGCACCGGCTCTTGCGCGACCGCAAGCTGAACATTCGGGTACACAAGCCGCGGGTCAGCTACCGGGAGACGATCCGGAAAGCCGTGGAAGTGACCGGCCAGTGCCACCGCACGATGGCCGGCCAGGCCCTGTTTGCCGAGATCGACGTCCGGATGGAGCCCTTCGACGCCGGGGCCAACCCGGTCACCGTCTTTGCGGCCTGCGGCGACCAGTTGCCCGAGCCGTTTCTGACCGCGGCCTTGGAGGTCCTCGGCGAAAAAGGCGAAGGGGGCGGGATGCTCGGTTTTCCTCTCAGGCAGGTGAAAATCAGCGTGCTCGGCGGCAAGACCCACGAAACCGGGTCCAACGAGCTGGCCTTCCGGATGGCCGCCTCCGATGCCTTCGAGAAAGGGCTGCGCGAGGCCGGCATCGTGCTCTTGGAGCCGATCATGCGGCTGGAGGTCACGGTGCCGGAAGAGTACCTGGGCGACTTCGTCAGCGACCTCCAACGCCGCCGGGCCGTGATCACCCGAACCCACAACCGCGGCCGAAACACGGTCATCGACGCCCGGGCCCCGCTGGCCAGCCTCTTCGGTTACTCCAACGCCATGCGGGGCATGAGCCAAGGCCGCGCCACCTGCACCATGGAACCCTCCACCTACGGCCCCGCCCCGCCGGAAGTGCTGGAAGGCTTCATGTGAGCCTTCGCCCTTGCGAGAAGAAGGGCGGAAAGGCAAAGGAAACCTCCACAAACGGGGGATGTGTGCCGATACACAGCATTTGAGTCTGCTCACGGGCGGAGAAACCGTTGGTGTGGGGAGCTTTTCTCCGTCGGGCCCGTTGACACGATTCGGCAATACGAATATGATCTTGGGTTCCCGCTTTAGCGGGAGCGAGGCCGTTGGTGTTTGGCAAGTGGGAATGGGGTGACCTGGAGGACGATCCGTGGCGGGTCAGACGAGCGAGGTTATTCGCATAAGGATGGAGGCGTACGATCACGCCGTCCTGGACCAAAGCGCGGTGGAGATCGTCGACACGGCCAAGCGGACCGGTTCGGTCGTCCACGGCCCTATTCCTTTGCCGACGCGAATCGAACGGTACACGGTTTTGTCCAGCCCGCACGTGGACAAGAAGGCCCGGCAGCAGTTCGAGATCAGAACGCACAAGCGGCTGATTGACATCATGCCGGCGGGCGAGGAAGCTAAGATTCCGCCCAAGACGATCGAGGCGTTGAACAAATTGAGCCTACCGGCCGGCGTCGACATTAAGATCAAGGCATCCGCTCGGCACTCCGGGTAGCGGGTGCCGGCGACCAGGTTTTCGGGAATCTCACATGCGAGGGAAGCTGCGTGGGTAAACCCGGCTTTCGGCCGGTTGTTCCCACACGGCGACGTGAAAAAAGGCAACTGCGATGGACATTGGACTACTCGGCCGCAAGGTCGGGATGACCCAAATCTACGATCCCAGCGGGAACGTCATTCCCGTCACCGTCATTCAGGCGGGACCGTGCCACGTCCTGCAACTGAAGACCGAGGATCGAGACGGCTACGAAGCGGTCCAGTTGGGTTATCTCGACAAGCCGCGCCCCCCGCGAGGGCGAAAGCGAACGACCCATCGTGTTGCCAGCCGCAGTGAGCGCGGCCACGTCGTCAAGCTCGACAGCAAACGTCAAAAGGCCCACAAGGCCGCCGGCATTCCCTCGGTCCCCAAGGCCAAGTGCGAGCCAAAGCGCCTGATCCGCGAGTTTCGCATCCCCATCGAAGGCTACAAGGTCGGTCAGAAGATCGGCGTCGACGCCTTGAGCGAGGTGAGCGCGGTCGACGTGGTCGGCACCAGCAAGGGTCGCGGCACGGCGGGGGCGATGAAGCGGCATAATTTCCACGGTCAGCGGGCCAGTCACGGCGTGAAAAAGTGCCATCGCCACGTCGGCGGCACCGGCTGCAGCGCTTCCCCCAGCCGGGTCTTCAAAGGCAAGAAGATGGCCGGTCACTACGGCGCGGCCCGATCGACCGTCCGCAATCTGAAGCTGGTCCAGATCGACGTGAAGAACGATCTCTTGCTGGTTTACGGCGCCGTGCCCGGCCCCAACGGCGGATATCTGGTGATCCGTCCCACCAACAAGCTTCCTCGCAGGAAGGGAACGCCGGTCATTCGCGGGGCGGCGGAAGAAAAGAGTCCGGAAGAAACCAACGCATCCTCAGAATAGAGTGCGGTCACTGCAGGTCATGGTCACTTTACCCATTCACGATCGAAGCGGCGCGGAGGTCGGCACCTACGAGATCGACCCGGCCGAATTGGCGCCACGGATCAACAAGCAACTGCTGCACGACGCGGTGGTCATGTACCAGGCCAACCTGCGCCAGGGTTCGGCCCGGACGAAGACCCGGTCGGAAGTGGTTGGAACGACCGCGAAGATGTACCGCCAGAAGGGGACGGGGCGCGCCCGGGCCGGTTCGCGGCGAAGTCCGGTCCGCCGGGGCGGCGGGCATACGTTTGCCAAGCGGCCGAAGGACTGGTCGTACCGGCTTCCGAAGAAGGCCGTCCGTCTTGCCACGCGCATGGCCCTGGCCTCCCGGATCGCCGACGAGGAAGTGACCCTGATCGACGAATTGTCGTTCGACGAGCCCCGCACCCGGGAGATGGTCGAGATCCTCAAGGCTTTGAACATCGGTGGAACCCGGCTGCTGGTGGCCGTGGCCAACCACGACGTGAACGTGCACAAGAGCATCCGCAATTTGGCCGAGGTGTCGGTGCTGCCCGTGGGCGATTTGAACGCCCTGGAGGTGCTCCGCCCGCGCCGGCTGCTGATGACCAAGGCCGCCCTGGACGCCTTCCGCGAGAAGGCGGCCGCCGAGCAACCGTCCGGTGAAGCGAGTGAATAGGGCGGGTGCAAGCCGCCTGACAAAAGAAAAGACCAGACCCATGGCCAAAGACGTCACCAAAACGAAACTCCGGCTGGAACCGCACCAAATCATCCTGCGGCCGCTGGTGACCGAGAAGAGTTTCCACCAGGCCGAGACGGAGCGCTTCAACAGCTACGCGTTCGAGGTCAGCCGGATGGCCAGCAAGGACGACATCCGCCGGGCGGTGGAGGAGTTGTTCGACGTGAAGGTGGTTCGCGTTAACACGGCGAATCACAAGGGAAAGCCTCGCCGCACGAAGTTTCGCTGGGGACGCACGAAGGCCTGGAAGAAGGCCATCGTCAAGCTGCACGCCGAAGATAGGATTAGTTTCTACTAATGGGAATCCGCCGATACAAACCGATCACCCCCGGCCGCCGCGGGGCCACGGTGAGCGATTTTGCCGAGCTCACGCCGGGCGGCGAGGTGGTGAAAAAGCTGGTCAGACCGAAGCGGCGCTCGAGCGGTCGCAACAACCAGGGAAAGATCACCGCGCGGCATCGCGGCGGCGGGCACAAGAGAAATTACCGGTTGATCGACTTTCGCCGCAACAAGGACGGGGTGCCGGCGGTCGTCAATTCCATCCAGTACGACCCGAACCGCAGCGCGCGGATTGCGCTTTTGTTTTACGTCGACGGGGAAAAACGGTACATCGTGTCGCCGCAGGGCTTGAAGGCGGGCGATCGGGTCGAGAGCGGGCCCGGAACGCCGCCAGCGGTCGGCAACTGCCTGCCCCTTTCGGAAATCCCGCTGGGGACCGACGTCCATAGTATTGAATTGCAGCCGGGCCGCGGGGGCGTGCTCTGCCGCTCGGCGGGAACCAAGGCCACCTTGGCCGCCCGCGATGCCGACTGGGCCCAAATCAACCTGCCCAGCGGGGAGATCCGTCGCGTGCCGGCGGCCTGCCGTGCCACGATCGGCTCGATCGGGAACGCCGAACACATGGCGATCGTGCTGGGAAAGGCCGGTCGAAAGCGCTGGCTCGGACGCCGCCCGCACGTCCGCGGCACGGCAATGAACCCCGTCGATCACCCTCACGGGGGCGGGGAAGGCCGGACCAAGGGCGGGCGCCACCCGGTCAGCCCCACCGGCAAGCCGACCAAAGGGGGCCGCACGCGCAAAAGACACAAAGCGTCGAACCGGGCGATTGTCCGGCGCCGACGATCGAGACGTTACGGAGCGTTGAAGATTTAGAGGGTTCACCATGGGAAGATCGCAGAAAAAAGGTCCCTTTGTCGATCCGAAGCTCTTCATAAAAGTGGAGAAGCAGGACCGGGAAGGCACCAAGCAGCCGATCAAGACCTGGGCTCGGGCGTGTACCATCGTGCCGGAGTTCGTGGGACACACGTTCATGGTCCATAACGGCAGAGTCCACATGAAGGTCTTCGTGACCGAAGAGATGGTCGGCCACAAGCTGGGAGAGTTCGCTCCCACGAGAACCTTCCGAGGGCACGGCGGTAAGGGCAAACGCTAAGGACCCGGGCAGCATGGTTGAGGATTAAGAGATGGCCGTCGACGCATACGAAGCCGTACACCGATTCGCACGCATCAGTCCGCGCAAGGTACGTCCGTTTGCGGATCTGATTCGGGGCAAACAGGCCGACGAGGCTCTGGACATCCTCCGCTACCACCCGAACCGCGGGGCGCGGATGCTGGAAAAGGTCGTCCGCAGCGCGATGGCCAACGCGGAGGACCGCCGCGCGGCCAACCTGGCCAAGCTGACCATCGTCGAGGTCTGCATCGACGGGGGGCCGATGTTTCGGCGGATGCGTCCCAAAGCCCGCGGCATGGCCGCGATCCTGAAAAAACGGATGTCGCACATTCGTGTAGCGTTGAAATAGGCACCCACAGCGAGAGCAGGCATGGGTCAAAAAGTCAATCCGATCGGATATCGCACCGGAATCATGATCGGCTGGAAGAGTCGGTGGTTCGCCTCGAAGCAGGAGTTCGCCGACCTGCTGGTCGAGGACCAGAAAATCCGCGCTTTCGTCAAGAAGCGCAAGGATCGCGGCAACAAGCCGATGTATCCGATGATCGCCAAGATCGAGATCGAGCGCACCCGAGACGAAGTGAAGGTGGCGCTCTATTCGGCACGTCCGGGCGTGCTGATCGGGCGCAAGGGGGAGCGGGTGGAGGAGTTGCAGAACGAGCTGCAAACCCTCACCGGCCGGCGGATCAACATTAAGATCGAGGAGATCAACCGCCCGGAAGTGGTCGCCCAACTGGTGGCCGAAGACATCGCCGAGCAGCTTTCCAGGCGGTCCAGCTTCCGGCGCACGATGAAGCGGGCGATGGAACAAACGATGGAGGCCGGCGCCAAGGGGATCAAGATCCAGTTGGCCGGGCGGCTGGGTGGGTCGGAAATGGCCCGACGCGAGAAACAGATCAGCGGCTCGATCCCCCTGAGCACCTTGCAGGCAATGATCGACTACGGCTTCACCGAGGCCAAGATCGCTCAGGGGCATATCGGCGTCCAGGTGTGGATCAATCAGGGTATGTATAGCGAGGACCAGTCCGATGGCGTTGATGCCCAAGCGGGTAAAGCACCGAAAAAGCCAAAGAGGTCGTATAAAAGGTAATGCCACCCGCGGCAACCGCGTCGTCTTCGGCGACTTCGGACTGCAGGCCGTCGAGGGGGGCTGGATCAGTGCGGCGACGATCGAGGCCGGGCGTATTGCCGCACAGCAGTACCTCCGCACCGAGGGACGCCTGTACATCCGCATTTTTCCCCACAAGTCGGTCACCTCGATCCCCCTGGAAACCCGGATGGGGAAAGGCAAGGGCGAGCCCGACTTTTGGGCCGCGGTGATCCGGCCGGGGACCGTGTTGTACGAGATCGGCGGGGTCTCCGAGGAAGCGGCCCGGCTCTGCTTCACCCGGCTCGCCCACAAGATGCCCGTGAGAGTCCGCTTCCTCAAAAGGCGGCCCCTTTAGCCGTGGCCCCATGGGCGGGTGCCTGAAGGAAGAGCGGGAAGATTAAGCCAGTTAGAGAGTCGAACGATGACCAAGGCCAGTGAACTGCGAGAGATGAGCGACGAGCAGCTTGAAGTCACGCTCAAGGATACGAAGGAGAGTCTCTTTCGTCTCCGGCTCCAGGCCCAGACCGAGCGCCTGGACGCCCCCAGCGAACTCCGCAAGCACCGGCAGCTCATCGCCCGGATCAAGACCATCCAGCACCAGCAGGCCAAGGCGGCCGAGAAGACCGAAGTGATTTGAGGGAAGAACGAAGCGATGCCCAAAGCAGTTGCGCTAGGCGTGGTCACCAGTGACCGGACGGCCAAGACACGCCGCGTGGAGATCCCGCGGCTGATCAAGCACCCGAAGTACGGAAAATATCTTCGGCGAAGGACGGTCTGCTACGTCCACGACGAGGAGAACCAATCGGAGCAGGGCGACACCGTCGAGATCGTCGAGTGCCGGCCCAGGTCGAAGACCAAGCGGTGGGAACTGGTGCGCGTGGTGTCGAAGAGCCGCCTGGTCGACGTGGCGGCCATGCGCGCCGCGGCCAAGGCCGAAAAGCAACAAGGTGAACAAACCGAGAATGCGTAGGGATTACTTGGGAATAAACCATGATTCAGATGCAAACCCGACTGGCCGTCGCCGACAACACCGGGGCCAAAGAGCTGATGTGTATCAAGGTGTTGGGCGGAACCCATCGGCGATTCGCCGGCTTGGGTGACATCGTGGTCTGTAGCGTGAAGAGCGTGATTCCCGGAGGCGACTTCAAGAAGGGGACGGTGGTCCGGGCGGTGATCGTCCGGGTCAGGCAGTCCACTCGCCGCCAAGATGGAAGTTACGTCCGCTTCGACTCGAACGCCGCGGTCATCATCGACAACGAAAAGAACCCCCGCGGCACGCGGATCTTCGGAGCCGTCGCGAGGGAATTGAGAGAGCAGAACTTCATGAAGATCGTCAGCCTGGCCAACGAGGTGGTCTGATGTATATCCGAGTGGACGACACCGTTGAAGTCATTGCCGGTGACGAGCGGGGTACGCCCGACGAGCCGACGCGCGGAAAGGTGGTCCGCGTCATTCGCGCCGCCAACAAGGTGGTTGTGGAGGGGGTGAATCGGGTGTACCGGCACGTCCGCCGCAGCCAGAAGAACCCGCAGGGAGGGCGGCTCCAGATGGAGATGCCCATCGACGCCTCCAACGTGCGCGTGGTTTGCCAGTCGTGCGGAAAGCCTACCCGAGTGGGAGTCCGCTATTCCGACGACGGCGCCAAGGAACGGTTCTGCAAGAAGTGCAGTGCCAGACTCGGCCAGATCGCTCCGGCCAGACGCCTCCACGCAAAGAAGAAATAACGAGTGATCAACATGCCTCCCCGATTGATGGAACGATACCAAAGCGAGATCCTTCCCGCCCTGGGCGAAAGCCTGGGGCGCACGAACCGGCTTTCGCTCCCGCGCCTCGAGAAGATCGTGATCAACATGGGCGTCGGTGCCGCGGTGGCTGAGAAGAAGTACCTCGAAGAGGCGGTCGGCGCGCTGGCGCTGATTTCCGGACAAAAACCGATCGTCACGCTCGCCCGAAAGTCGGTCGCCGGCTTCCGGCTTCGCGAGGGGGTGGCGATCGGGTGCAAGGTGACGTTGCGGGGGGCCCGAATGTACGAGTTCCTCGACCGGCTGATTTCGCTGGCGTTACCCCGGGTCCGCGACTTCCGCGGCCTCGACCCCCACGCGTTCGACGGTCACGGCAATTACACCCTGGGGCTCTCCGAGCTGCTGGTCTTCCCGGAGTTGAACCCGGACAAGTACACCCGCACCCAGGGGATGGATATCACCCTGGTCACCTCCACCGTAAGCGACGACGAGGCGCGCGAGCTTTTGCGGCAATTCGGCATGCCGCTGAGAAGCGACGCGCCGGTGGCCACCTGATCGAGAAGAGGATTGCACTAGATGGCAAGCAAGTCGAAGATCGCAAAGGCGTTTCGCAAGCCAAAGTTTTCCTCGCGCCAGGAAAATCGGTGCCGGCTCTGCGGCCGTCCCCGGGCGGTGTATCGCAAGTTCGGGATCTGCCGGATTTGTTTCCGCGAGCTGGCCGACCAAGGACTGATCCCCGGTGTGAAGAAGGCGAGTTGGTAAAGGGACCTAAAGCTTATGATGACCGACCCTATCGCCGATATGTTGACCCGCATCCGCAACGCGGTGCGCGTCGAACGGCCCCACGTCGATATGCCGCTCTCGAAGGTCAAACGCGGGTTGGCGGAGGTGCTCAAGCGCGAAGGTTATATCTGGGACTGGGAGGAGATCGAGGCCGATCCGGCCAAACACCTCCGCGTCCACCTGAAATATGGCCCCAACGGGGAGCGCGTGATCCGGCACGTCCGCCGGGTCAGCAAGCCGGGACGCCGTGTCTACAGCGGCGCCGCCAAGCTCAAGCCCGTGCTCAACGGACTGGGAATCTTCGTGATCAGCTCCAGCCGCGGCGTGATCAGCGATCGGGAAGCCCGAAACCGAAACCTCGGTGGGGAAGTCCTCTGCGAAATCTGGTGAAACATACGGAATAGACATGTCGCGAATTGGAAAAAAACCGGTGCCGGTGCCCGACGGCGTGAAGGTCTGCGTTGCGGACCGCACAATCACGGTGGAAGGCCCGCTGGGTAAGCTCGACTGGCAGTTCCGCCCCGAGGTGACGGTGACTTGCGACGAGAAGGCGGGTGAGATCCGCGTCGACCGCCAGGGGGACCAACGGCAGTCGCGTGCCCTGCACGGGCTGACCCGGGCGTTGATCCAAAACATGGTCACCGGCGTGACCAACGGTTACGAAAAACGGCTGGAAATCCACGGCGTGGGGTACCTCGCCGCGATCAACGGCGACACCCTGGAACTCCGCGTCGGGTTCGCCAACGAAATCCACAAGAAAATCCCCGCCGACCTGACCGTCACGTGTCCCGACCAGCAACACGTCCGCATCCAGGGAATCGACAAGCAGAAGGTCGGCGAGTTTGCCGCCGAGGTGCGGGCGATCCGCAAGCCCGAGCCGTACAAGGGAAAAGGGATCCGCTACGATGGGGAAGTGATCCGCCGCAAACAAGGTAAGGTGATGGCCAAGTAGCCGGTCGGGAACTGACGTCGAGCCCGGCCTCCTCCACACAAGATCGACCTCCCCCGTGAGGTAACCAAGTGAAAAACGAAAAGAGAATCAGCATCCAGCGCCGCCGCCGCCGCCTGCGGGTGCGCAACGCCGTGAAGCGGAACTCGACGCGTCCACGGCTGAGCGTCTTTCGCAGCTTGAAGCACATTTACGCCCAGATCGTCGACGACATCGAGGGGAAAACCCTCGTTGCCGCCAGCACCGTCGACGAGGACCTCCGCAAGCAGGTCTCCTACGGCGGAAACAGCGAGGCCGCCCGGCTGGTCGGCAAGGCGATCGCCGAGCGGGCGCTTGAGGCCGAGATCCAGAAGGTCGCGTTCGACCGCCGGGAATACAGGTACCACGGGCGGGTCGCCGCCCTGGCCGACGCCGCGCGCGATGCCGGTTTGGACCTGGGCCCCAAGAAAGTCGCACCCGAGCCGGAAGAGCCGAAGCCGAAACCGAAGAAGAAGCCCTCGAAGTCAAAATCAAAATCGAAGTAGACTGAGCCATGGCTGAAGAATCAACACGAGCGGAAGTGGTCGACAAGGTCGTCAAGATCCGGCGGTGCGCCGCCGTGGTCAAGGGAGGCCGCCGGTTCAGCTTCACGGCCCTGGTGGTCGTCGGCGACGGCCGGGGGAAGGTCGGCTGGGGGTACGGCAAGGCCAACGAGGTGCCGCCGGCGGTGGAAAAGGCCGTCAAAGACGGCAACGGGAGGATGGTCGAGATCCATCTCCAGGGGACCACCATCCCCCACGCGATCAAGGGCCGTTACGGTGCCGCCCGAGTGATCCTCGTTCCAGCCGCCGCGGGGACCGGCGTGATCGCCGGCGCGGCCGTCAGGGCGGTCTGCGAGGCCTGCGGCATTCACGACATCCTCACCAAGAGTTTCGGCGCCCACAACCCGATCAACCTCGTCAAGGCGACCATCAACGCACTGGCAGAACTCCGCTCCCCAGGCGAAGTGGAGCGGCTCCGCGGAGTTTCCCTCTCATGAACCTCAACGACGTCCATCGCAAGATTCACAAACACAAGAGTCGGAGACGCCTCGGACGTGGACCGGGCTCCGGCCAGGGAAAGACCAGCGGACGCGGAAGCAAGGGCCAACGCTCCCGTGCCGGCTGGTCGGTCCACCCAACGTTCGAGGGCGGCCAAATGCCCCTGGTTCGGCGGATCCCCAAACGGGGATTCAACAACCGTTGGGCCCTCTCGGTCGCCGTGGTCAACGTGGGCGA
>JBDRTC010000518.1:0-4573 GCA_043824335.1 Planctomycetota bacterium
GGGGGCACATTTACGTGACCCAAAGCCTGCTGGTCAAAAAAGGCCAGGAACCGCTCATGAGCGGCGTCTATCGTTTCCGGCTCGACGACCGGAATGTTAAGGTGAACAACACGCTGGACGACACAAACCTTCTCGTCACGCTCAAGACCCTCAACCCAAAAGTCCAATACGGCGCCGACGGGCTGGTCTTCGACAGCCGGGGGAACCTCTTCGTGGGCAATTTCGGCGACGGCACGGTCCACAAGATCACGTTCGACGCCGCCGGCAACGTCGCCTCCAGCACGATCTTTGCCCAAAGCGAGTGCATGAAGAGCGTCGACGGGATCTGCGTCGACGCCCACGACAACCTCTACGTGGCCGACTTTTCCAGCAACGCCGTCTGCCTCGTCTCGCCCGAGGGAAAGGTCTCGGTGCTGGCCAAGAGCCCCGACTGCGACGGCGCCCGGGGCGGTCTCGACCAGCCGGGTGAGCCGCTGGTGCGCGGTGGCGAGCTGGTCGTCTCGAATTTCGACGTGGTCACCGGCCCCGACAAGGTCAACACGCAGCACGATGCACCGTACACGCTGTCGGTGATTTCACTCAGCGACTAGGAGCCTGATGTCTCATTTGCCCGAGAAGGCCGACCGGCCCACCATGTACTTTATCGGCGTGACGACCGGCCGGTCGTCGATCATGAGGGTCTTCCCGCGCTGGGCGGAGGCCCTGGGGCTCGACGCCGTGATGGTCGGGATCGACCTGGAAATCCACGCTCCGCCGGAAGCGTACAGGCAGGTTGTCGAGTTCATCCGGAGCGATCCGCTGTCGCTCGGGGCCCTGGTGACCACGCACAAGATCGATCTGCTCGTGGCCGCCCGGGAAATGTTCGACGAGCTCGACCCCTACGCCCGGATTCTCGGCGAGGTCAGCTCGATTTCCAAGCGTGACGGCCGGCTCTCGGGCCATGCCAAGGACCCGATCACCAGCGGCCTGGCCCTGGAAGCCTTTTTGGCCGACGGTTGGTGGCGCTCGACCGGCGCCGGGGCGTTGATTTTTGGGGCGGGCGGCTCGTCGCTGGCCATGTCGATGTACCTGACGGACCCCCGCCACGGCGAGAACCGGCCCGGCAAGGTGGTCATCACCAACCGCTCCAAGCCGCGGCTTGCGGAAATGGAGCGCATCCACGGCGAGCTCGATTACGGCGTCGCCTGCGAGTACCATCACTGCCCTACACTTGAGGAAAACGATCGCGTGCTGACCGGCATGCCGCCCGGCTCGTTGGTCGTTAACGCCACCGGCCTGGGCAAGGACCGTCCCGGCTCTCCCATTTCCGACGCCGCCCTCTTTCCTGAAAACGGCCTCGCCTGGGACTTCAACTACCGGGGCGACCTCCGGTTCCTCGCGCAGGCCCGGGCCCAAGCGCAAGTGCGCAACCTCACGGTGGAAGACGGCTGGATCTACTTCATCCACGGCTGGACCCAAGTGATCGCCGAGGTTTTCCACGTCGAGATCGGCCCGGGGCGGATCGACGAGCTGAGCCGGATTGCCGCTGAGGTCCGTTGAACGGGCGGACGTGTCATGTCGGAAGCGTGTCCGATACTGTGCCACTGCTTGCCGCACGGCAAGCAGTGTGGAACTGGGAAAAGCCGTCGCTCGGCCGATACGCGAGCGAGCCGCAAGCCTGTCCACGTTCTCAACGCCCGCGCGCGTCAACACTGCTTCTGCGAAGCAGTGGCACACTCCTGATCACGGGCACCCTCGCGTGATCGCCACGAGTGCCGGTCGGTCAGGCGGTCTGAATCTCCACCGGCCGGCCCTCAAAAATCGACTGATTCGCCGCCACCACGGCTTCGAGGGCCTTGAGACCGTCCAGGCCGGTGACGCGGGGCTGGGTGTCGTTGGCGATGCACTCGATGAAGTGCTCGAGCTCGGCGACGTAGGCCCCTTCAAACAGGTTTCGCCAGCTCCGAACGGCTCTGGCCACGACGCGGCCGTCGCGCTCGACTTTCGTGAGGCCGTGCTCTTGGGCGCTGCCGACGTGCAAGACGCCCTTCTCGCAGAGGATCTCCACTCTCGCGTCGTAGCCGTAATCCGCCGGGCAGGCGCCGTCGATCGTGCCGAGCGTGCCGCTGGCCAGCCGAAGATTCACCACGGCGTTGTCGTAGAAGCGGGGGTGCTCATCCAGCGCGTCGGGACACTTGAAATTGGCGGCCTCGGCGTACACTCGGGTGAACTCGCTTGCGGCGAGCCAGCGGACGGCGTCGAAGTCGTGGCTGTTGACCTCGGCGAGGATGCCGTTGGAGGAGTCGACGTCGTAGATCCACGGCGGCGGCAGCCCGGGGCCGCGCCCCGTCGACTTGATCACCATCACCCGGCCCAGCTCGCCGGAGTCGAGAATCGCCTTGGCTTCCAGGAACCGGGCGTCGAACCGGCGCATGAAGCCGATCTGGAGCTTCACGCCGGCGGCCTCCACGGCGGCGATGATTTCCCGGCACTGGTCGACCGAGACGGCCATCGGCTTTTCCAGGAAGACGTGCTTCCCGGCGGCCGCGGCGGCGCAGGCGACGTCGCGATGGAGCAGCGTGGGGGTGACGATCACCACGGCGTCGACGTCGTCCCCTCGCACGGCGTCGCGATAGTCGGAGTAAAGCGAGCCGACCTCCAACTCACTGCCCGCCGTTTCCAGGGCCTCGCGGTTCGCGTCGCAGAGGGCGACAAGATCAGCGCCCATGATCCGCGATCGGAGATTTCGCGCGTGGACCAGTCCCGCCCGGCCCGTGCCAATGACGCAGAAGTTCATCGCAGCCTGTCCGTCTGGGTCTCGCCAGGACTCGACCCGCCTGATGGCGGACCGGGAGCAAACAATAACCCGTGCCCGCCTGGGTGGAAAGCTGTTCAAGTGAGTTCAAAGGCGATTATCGGCAGGGCCAAAGGCCAACGTCAAGCCGGTGCCCGAGGTTTCTTGCCCAGGGGTGTATCGCTTCGTGCCGGCCATACGGTAAGATGCTCTCCAACGCAACCGGCGGGCAACCAGCAGTCAGCTTTCAGCACTTGCCCCTCAGCTTGCCTTCCACGAGGAACACCGGCTGCTGACGGCTGACGGCTGAAAGCTGACGGCCGGGATACCCTATCTGCAATTCGCACGGTCTTTTCGGCATACCGCTTGACGCGAGGTGGCGCGATGCGAGCACGACTGGTTCCCCTCTACTTCGATCCGGGCAGGGACGACGATTTCGACGCACAATTGGCCGCCCTCCGCGCGCTATTGCACCGCGAGGCCGAGATCCTCCAGCCGGTCGCGCTCGGCGCGCCCGTGCCGGAAGCCGAGGCGGTCATTTTTCCGCAGCTTTTGGGCGAAGCGTACCGGCGGCTTCCGGACTTTCAGGCAATCGAGCTTCCGATTCTCTTGATCACCTCCGAATTCGGCACCCTCTCGATGTGGGACTGGGAGATTGCCAGTTACCTGGAATCGGAAGGTGTCGCCACGATCGCTCCCTACGATCCGCGGCAAACGAAGAACGTCTGCACCGCGCTGGCGGTCAAGCGAGAGCTAAGAGACACGAAGTTCCTCGTCTACCAGGACAACCCCGGCGAAGGTTTTCAGCCGGCCATCTTCAAGCGGTTCTACTGGTGGGAAGACGAGTGCACCCGGCGGATGAAGGACAAGTACGGGGTCACCATCGTCAAGAAGAGCTTCAAGGAGCTGGGGGCCCAGGCAAGAGAGATTTCCGATCGAGAGGCAGAGGAAGCCTGCCGAGACGGGCAAGTGCCGGCGGCCGAAGTGTCGACCCGGGCGTTTACCAGCGCCGTGAAGCTCTACCTGGCCGTCAAGCGGGAGCTGGACCACGACGACTCGATCCGCGCCGTGGGGATCAACTGCCTCAACGAGTCGCACTTTTCCGACACAACCCCCTGCCTCGCCTGGAACCGGCTCTTCGAGGAGCGGGGGATCCTCTGGGGCTGCGAGGCCGACACCGTCGCGATGCTCTCGAAGTACCTCCTCCACAAGTCCCTGGGGGCGCCCGTCATGATGACGAACCTCTACCCGTTCCTCCTGGGGAACGCCGCGTTGAAGCACGAGCGGATCGAAAAATTCCCCGAAGTGGAAGAGGCGCCCGAGAACCACATCTTGGTGGCCCATTGCGGTTACATGGGCGTGATCCCCAGGCCGTTTTCCAGCGAGTGGACGCTCCGCAGGAAGGTGCTGGCGATCGTCGACGAGAACGCCACGGCGATCGACGCCCGGCTGCCGACCGGCCCGGTCACGCTGGCCAAGCTCGACCCGACGCTCGAAAAGCTCACCTTGGCCCAGGGCAGCCTCGAAGGGTACGCGCAGTTTCCCGGCTCCGATTGCCTCAACGGGGGCGTGATCAAGGTGCGCGACGGCCACAAGTTCGTCCGCACCGTGGCTTCCCACCATTACATCCTGATGACCGGGCACCACCTGGCCGACATCGAAATGCTCTCGCAGGTGTTCGGGATCGAGGTCGAGGAGATCTGACCCGGGTTGCTCAACAAGAGAACTACCACGGAGGCACGGAGGTTGCGGAGGAAGAATACTGAGTGGGTTGTTGGAGATGTTTCTTTTCTGGCAACT
>JBDRTC010000519.1:0-11503 GCA_043824335.1 Planctomycetota bacterium
GCCAGCCCCGTCCCGATCAGCCCCCCCAGCAGACAAACCAGCCCGCTTTCGGAGACGATCAGCCGAAAGATCCGACCGGGCCGCAGCCCCAGCGTTTGAAGGATCGCGTGCTCCCGGATGCGATCCTGGACGGCCATCACCGTGGTGGTCGCCACCAGCGACAACACCAACCCCAGGCACGCGTAGCCGAGCCAATGGGCAAAGGAGATCAGTCCCACGAGGTCCGCAAGCGTGCTCGCCTGGAATGCTCCCTTGCGGCGGGTCGTCGTGGCCACCGGCCCGGCGTGCAACTTTTCGTCAATGGCCGCCGCCAAAGCGTCGGCATCGGCTTCTCGAGCCAGGCGGACCTCCAGCAGGGTCACCAGGCCGACGTTATCCATGCCGCCGCTTCGCTGCAAGAACTCCAGATGCGTGTAAATCAGGCTCTCTTCCGCCGCCACGGGGGACTCGAACACGCCGACGACCTTCACGGTCATCGCTCCCAGCGAAAACTGCTCTCCGGCGCGGAGGTTGCGACGCTTGGCCACGCCTGCGCCAACCAAGGCTGCGTCGCGCCGCCCTTCAAACTCGGCCCAACTGCCTGAGAGGAGCCTCAACTCGCGGGCGGACCGCAACTCCTCCGGCGGCAACCCGTTGAACACGATCGCGTCCAAGCTGGCCCGGCAGTTGTTCGTAAACACCTGGATGGGCACAACGTGCTCGACCCCGTTCATGGCGGCGATCGCGCCGGCGTAGTCTTCCGGCAGCCGGCTGGTGGTCGGGCAGAAACGGTTCTCCTGGAACACGATCAGCGTGTTGTCGTGCGAGTGGGTCAGATCATGGAGCCCCTCCTGGACCGCGCCGACGAAACAGAAGACGAACAGCGCCACGGCAGATCCGCCAACGGTCAACGCCGTCCGGGCCCGGTGCCGCCAAAGTCCTTTGATCACGTAGGGGGCGAAGCGAAACATGTTCAGGCCCTCACGACGTCCAACTTCCGGGTGCCGTCCTGCGTTTCCACGAGCTTGCCGTTGATCAGATGCAACTGGCGTCCGGCGATGGCCGCCACGTCGGCGTCGTGCGTGACCATCAGCATGGTCATGCCCAGTTCCGTGTTCAGGCGATTGAGTAGGTCCTGGATGTGTTCGCTCGTCTTGGCGTCGAGGTTTCCGGTCGGCTCGTCGGCGACGATCACGGTCGGATTGGCGACGATGGCCCGGGCGATCCCCACTCGCTGTTCCTGTCCGCCGGAGAGCTGGCGGGGGTAGTGGTTCGCTCGATCGGTCAATCCGACCGCCTCCATCGCGACACCGACTCGCTTGGCCCGCTCGGCCCGCGACATGGGAAGCAACAGCAAAGGCAACTCCACGTTCTCATAGGCCGTCAGCACGGGGATCAGGTTGGGGGTCTGGAAGACGTAGCCCAAATGCGCCGCCCGCCAGTCGGCCAGACGGCTCCGCGACAGCCGGCTGATCTCCGTTCCGGCCACGGTAATCGTCCCTGCGGTGGGCCGATCGATCCCGGCGACGAGATTCAAAAGCGTGCTCTTGCCGCTCCCGCTGGGTCCCATCAGCGAAAGAAACTCGCGCTGGCCGAAATCGAGATCCGCCTCGTCCAGCGGGGTAATCGTTTCCTCTCCTTTGCGGAACTGCTTGGTCAGCCCGCGGATTTCCACCAGTGCCATCTTTCGTGCCTCGTTGTTTCCGCGTTTCACTCGGTGTCGTGGACCGCTTGCTCGGGAGAGCTGCCGAGCGAACTCGTCCGGCCGGAGTTGCCTTCTGAAATTCCGATGGTTGCATCCTCGCCCGTGATCTGGATCCGCTCGCCCTCACGTAATCCCTCGCGCCCTCCACAGATGAGTTTGTCCGTCACGTGCAAGCCTTCCTTGACTTCGACGAGTTCCTGGGTGCCGGCATGCCCGAGCACGATCCCTTGTCGCCGCGCCGTGCCCTCGGCGTCGGCCAGCCAGACGAACGCTCCCTCCGCGGTTTGCTCGACGAGCTGCCGGGGCACAAACAGCCGCTCGGGCGATTGCGACGGTTCCGACGGGTCGCCTCGCGTCTCGGGAGCGAGAAACGTCACCTCGACCAGCATCTCCGGCCGCATCGTCGCGGGCGGGTCCTTGAGGGCCACCTTCACTTCCAGCGTGTTTTTCTGGATATTCGCTTGCGAGGTCGTGGACAGGACTTCGCCGTCGATCGTGCCTTGAACGGACGCCGTTTCGATTCGCGCCGGTTGTCCCGGTCGGACCAGAGGAACGTCCTCCAGCCGCACGTCGGCGCGAACCTGGAGCCTCTTCGAATCGTAGAGGCTGACGACGTTCGAGGAGTCCTGGCCCGATGCGGAGGACATCCCCATCAAGCGTGCGCCGGGCTGCGCGATCAGGCTGAGCACACGGCCGTTGATGGGGGAGCGGACGACCATTCGATCCAGTTGGAGCCGCGCGACGTCGACGGCCAGTTGGGCCAGACGCTCGCGGGCTTCGGCCGCCTGGCATCTCGCTTCCGCCGCGGCCACCTGGCGCGTTTCCTCAATCAACAGATCGAGCTGTTTGCCGAGGGCCTCTTTCTTTCGCCGCGCGGCCTCCGCTTCACGCTTCAGGCGAGGATCGCGGGCCTGAAGCTCCGCCAAATCGGCCACCGCACTGTCGTGTTCGCTTTGGGCCTGCTGAATCATTCGCCCCGCCAGCGACGAACCGGCCGCCTGCTTCCCTTCCAGGTTCTGGCGCGCGAATTTCAGACGTGCCTCGGCCGCTCGAACCAGCATGGGGATTCGGGCCAGTTCCGACTCCGTCTTCGCCAACTGGGATTCGGCCTCGGCCAGGGCCGCTTCCAGATGAACCGGGTATTTTAGGCGCGCCCGGGCCGCCTTGAGATCGGCCTGCGCACCGGCGAGTTCGGCCCGGCCGAGCGCCAGATCGGCTTCGGCCTGGTCGAGGGCCAGCCGAGCGTCGGTGTCGATCAGTCGCGCCACCGGTTCGCCCGCCCGGACTTCCTGTCCCTCGACGACCAGAAGCTCCTCAATCACCCCTTCGGCCAGCGCGGAAACCAGCACTGCCGTCGGCCGCGGCTCGACCCAGCCGGGGGCCTGAAAGAGCGGACCGCCGCGCTCGTGCACTTCGGCGCGGGCGACGACCACCGGCAACACGGTCACCGGCTTCTGCGGGAGAAACCGGTCGCGGGCAGCCCAGGCGAGCAGGGTCGCAAAACCGGCCAACACCACCGCGGGAATCACGTAGCGTGCGATCCAATGGCGGCGGCTTTGAGCCTGTGCCGGTCTGCCGCGGTCGATGGCCAGTTGCTTCAGGTCGAGTGGGGTGCTCATTGCGAGCCCTCGGTATGTTTTCCACCAACAGTTTCGTTATGGCTGATTCGGAAAAACCGGCAACGCGTGCTGCATTCTCATTGGGCCGGATCATCGTCTTTGAGGAAGACCCCGTCGGCCAGGACCGTGAGGTTGCCGGCCTCGTCACGCTTCGCCTTTCCCCGGACGACCACGGTTGTCAGGGTTTCGACGCCCAGGAGCTCCCTCGCGTCGACCGGCACCAGTTGGCCCTGCCGGTCCACCACTCTGACCATGGCTTTGTGGGAGCGCAGCTTGTTCAAATCGCAGCAATAGTCCCACGGCGTTGGGCAACCTTCGTCCTCGGGGCACGGCTTGAGCGAAAGGTCCACCACGGTGAACGCGGCGGCGCCCTTCACGAACGGATCGGAATCTCCGCCGACACGGCCCACCAGGACCACCTCGTCCTCGTTCTTGCTCGTTTCGCGGGCCTCGACGACCCCCAAGCTCCCTTGCGGCTCGGCGGCCAAAACGTACTCGCTTCCCGCCGGAGCGGGGTTTCCGCCGGCTGAAGCACCACCGGCCGAAACACCGCCCGCCGGCCCTTCATTCCGTGCACAGCCGGCCAGCACGAGCGTCACCAGCGTGATTCCTCGAAGCCATGTGTTAGGCGTCATCTTGTGTGCTCCTTCAGCTATCAGGTTCATGGAGATGCAAAAAAGATCCGTTAAACCGCTTTGAGACTTTCCGACACCGATCGGCGCATGGCCCGAACGGCAGGCGGAATCGCCCCCACCGCGCCGATCAGCAAGCCCGTGCCGCAGCCGATGATCACGGCCGTGCCGTCGATTCGCAGGGCGAACGCTCCCATGGTAAACCGCACGGCCATGCCGTTGAGCAGCGTCAGGGCCAACGTTTCGGCGACCAGGCACCCGCCCGCGGCCAACAGCGTCGCCTCCTGGACGAGGCTCAGCAGGATGGCCCGACGATGAAAGCCGATCGCTTGCAGGGCCGCGAGTTCCCGAACACGGCCCGCCACGGCCCCGTACATCGTGTTGATTCCTGCAAAAACCCCGGCCCCGGCGATCAAAACCGCGACCACCCAGGCCAGCAGCCGCACCGGACGATAATGTTTCTCCATCGCCGCGTAATAGCCGGTCTCCGCGACGGCCGCCAGTTCCAGGTCGACTCGCTCCTTACAGAAGAGCTCCACCTCGAAGGGTGAAGCCTCCGGGCGCAGAAGCATGGCCACCAGGCTTAGATCCTGGCGTTTCAAGGCATGCTGCAAGTCGACCAACGGGCACCACAGCTCCGATTCCAACGTGGCGCCGCCTGCCGCAAACCGGCCGCTCACGTGCCACTGGCACCCCTCCAGGAAGACCATTTCGCCGACGGCCAGACGGTCGGCGCTCCAGCCGAGCTTTGCCGCCGCCATCCGGCCCGCGAGCACTTCCCCAGGACCAGGCCAACGACCTTCCAGAATTCGGACCCCTCGCCGCACCAACGGCGCGGCGCGAGTCACGCCGCGAACGATGCCCAGCGAGGCGTCCCCATCCTTGACCTCGCGCACGCGCGTGCCCTGGTACAATTCCGGCGACACGTGCAACACGCCGAATCGCCGTTGAATGCCCTCCAGACTCGCCGACAGGAGCCCCGGCGTTCGTGCAGGGATCGCCGAGCTCTCAAGGCTGCCTGCGGCCGTCAACGAGTGCACGAGCACCACCCGCGGGTCGCCGCTTGCGGTGAGCGAGGATTCCAGGCCGCGAATGAATCCGACGATTACGAAAACCAAGAGCACCACGATCGTCAAAGCCCCCATCGTGAGGAAACTCCGCGTGGGCCTGCGAAGCAGGTTTCGCACACCATACTCCCACGGCATGAAGCGGAATCGAAACACGGGACCACCTATCGAGTTCTCTTGCTCCCAAACGTTGAGGCGAGCCGAGCCGGCGCTTGCGGTCGGGCCACAACCTGCCAGGACCGCCCTTTCGGGCATCGAGGACGCAGGTCAGAGCAAGAGAGAGGCGAAGGCCAAACGGATCAATCGGCCAGAGCCAAGTCGGGGAGGTGGCGGAGCTTCGGCGAAGGAAGTGAGCGGGCCGGAGGCGGCATCCGTCTCTGCGGAGGGAGAGAAGCCGAGCCAGGCGATCAGCGTGGATTGGCCCCCAAGATCGATCTCACGGACCCCGGCAGCCTTCACGGCCCCCTTGCACAGACAAATGCAGTCACAATCCTCGGAAGGGGGAAGACCACGCCGCTCAGGATCGACGGGGCTTTTCCCCGATTTGCTCTCCCCAGACGAATCCTGCCACCGATGCTGGCAGCACGAGCAACCGGCCCGTGGTTCCACAGGCGGACGGTGGCCCCCGACGTTGGCCATGCACACAAACGGGCAGGCCAACATCCCGGTGATCGTCATCAGCACGCATGCCACGCGAAACATCGCCACGGCAATTTCCTGGGTGGTTGGGACTGCTGAATGATATGTCCGCGTCTCTTTCTGGTCAATCGAGATCGCGTCGAGGCGTCGATTCCGTTTGGTCAAGCACGGGCGTCCCTGGATAGCCCACGTGCGCATTCGTTAATGTCCGTGCAAACTACTAAAGCCACGTAATCCTTAGTACTTTTGCCATCTTTCTCGACGTACTATATTTTAGTGAGGCTCGACAAAACCCCCTCGAAGCCACACCGAAGAGGGGGTTGCTCGCACAACGTTGGCAGGAGTCCATTGTGAGTATTCTCAACCTCGACAAGATCTTTAATCCCAACCGAGTGGCGGTCATCGGGGCCAGCGACTCGCCGAGCAGCGTCGGCTACACGGTCTTGCGGAATCTGATCGGCTCGGGTTTCCGCGGGGTCGTTTACCCGGTCAATCCGAAGCGGGAATCGGTGCAGGGCATCGAGGCCCACCAGGACATCGCCAGCCTGCCGCACCCGCCCGATTTGGCCGTGATCTGCACGCCGTCGGTAACGGTCCCGGGCATCGTGCGCGAATGCGGCGAGGTGGGCACTCGTGGCATCGTCATCATCTCGGCCGGGTTTCGAGAAATCGGCCCGGAAGGCCGCAAGCTCGAGCGGCTGGTGCTCGACGAGCAGGCGAAGTTCGAGGGCATGCGGCTCCTGGGGCCGAACTGCCTGGGCATCATCGTGCCGGGGATCTCGCTGAACGCCAGCTTCGCGGCGGCCACGCCGCCGAAGGGCCACATCGGGTTCATTTCCCAGTCCGGGGCGCTTTGCACCTCGGTGTTGGATTGGGCCATCGACGAGGGTATCGGGTTCTCCTACTTCGTTTCCGTGGGCAACATGCTCGACGTGAGCATGGCCGACCTGATCGACTATTTTGGCTCGGCCACGGAAACCCGGTCGATCATCCTTTACATCGAGTCGATCAGCGAGGCCCGCGAGTTTATGTCGGCGGCCCGGGCGTTCGCCCGAACCAAGCCGATCGTGGCGTTCAAGGCGGGCCGATTCGCCGAGTCGGCCCAGGCAGCGGCGTCTCACACCGGGGCCCTGGTGGGCGTCGACGCCGTCTATGCCGCGGCGTTTCAGCGGGCGGGAATCGAGCGGATCTTCCAGATCGAGGACATGTTCGACTGCGCAGAACTCTTGGCCCGCCAAAAGCCGGCCAAGGGCGACCGGCTGGCAATCATCACCAACGCGGGCGGGCCGGGAGTGATGACCACCGACGCGCTGATCGACCACGATGGGAAACTGGCCGCCTTGTCGGAGGAGACGATCGCCAAGCTCAACGAGGCCCTGCCTCCGTTCTGGTCGCACGGGAATCCAGTGGACGTGCTGGGCGACGCCCCCCCGGAACGATTCGCCAGCGCTCTGGAGATCGTGCTCAAGGACAAAGGCGTGGACGCCGTGCTCGTGATTCTCACCCCCCAGGCGATGACCGATCCCACAGCCACGGCCCACTCCGTCGGCCAGACGGCCTCCCGGGCGCGCAAGCCGGTGTTGGCGGCCTGGATGGGCGGCCAGATGGTCAGCGAAGGCACCCAGTTGCTCAGCCAGGCGGGCATCCCCACGTACAACACACCGGAGAAGGCGATCCGCGCGTTCATGCACCTGGTCTCTTTCGCGCGCAATTCCACCATCCTCTACGAAACGCCTCGCGACATCCCCGTGGCCTTCCAATTGGATCGCCAGCGGCTTCGCGGCGTGTTCGACACGATCCTCACCGAGGGGACGGAGATCCTTTCGGAGAACGTCTCCAAGGCGTTCCTCGAGGCCTACGAGATTCCGGTCACCAAGCCGCATCTGGCCCGATCGGCCGAAGAGGCGGTGCTCGTCGCGCACCGCGTTGGCTACCCGGTCGTGCTAAAAATCCATTCACCGCAGATCACCCACAAAACCGACGTCGACGGCGTGACGTTGAACCTGAGCTCCGACGAGGCGGTGACACGGGCCTATCAGCAGATGGTGAACACCGCGGCCGAGAGAGAGCCGGACGCAACCATCCTCGGCGTGACGGTCCAGAAGATGGTGACCTATCCCAACGGCTTTGAATTGATCCTCGGCGCCAAGAAGGACCCGGTGTTCGGCGCGGTGCTCATGGTCGGCATGGGAGGCACCGCCGCCGAAGTGTTCCGCGACCGCGCCCTGGGACTTCCCCCGCTGAACGAATCGCTGGCCCGGCGCATGCTCGAATCGCTCAAGTCGTGGCCGCTGTTGCAGGGTTACCGGGGAAAGCCGGGCGTGGACATCGATCGGCTCATCGAGGTTATCATGCGGTTTTCCTATCTGGTGGCCGACTATCCGGAGATACGGGAAATCGACGTCAATCCGCTGTTGGTTACGCCCGAGCACGTCATGGGGCTGGACGCCCGGGTGGTCGTCGACCGTGAGATGGTGGTCCACCCGGTCCGCCCGTACGCCCATCTTGCCATTCGCCCCTATCCCGAGGAGTTCGTCGCCGAGCGGCGGCTCAAAGACGGAACTCCCGTGGTGCTCCGGCCGATCAAGCCGGAAGACGAGCCCATGTGGCACGAGTTGTTGGCGGGCTGCTCGACCGAGTCGATCTGGTTCCGCTTCAGCTACCTGTTCAAGCAGACCACGCACGAGATGGCCACCCGCTATTGCTTCATCGACTACGACCGGGAAATCGGCATCGTCGCCGAGTTGGAGGAAGACGGCCAGCGCAAGCTCCTGGGCGTGGGCCGGCTGGTCGCCGACATGAACCACGAGGTGGCGGAATACGCCGTGTTGGTCGTCGACCGCTATCAAAGCCACGGTCTGGGCGGCGTCCTCACCGACTACTCGCTCGAAGTGGCCGAGAGGTGGGGCGTCAAGAGCGTCGTCGCCGAGACGTTCAAGAGCAACGCCCGCGCCCTGGCCATGTTCCGCAATCGCGGCTTTGAAATGGACGACGAAAAGGAAGAAGACGTCGTCCTGGTGCGCAAGAATCTGGTTTGAGCCCCCGGGGCCCGGGCACAAGTCTTTGACTCTCTCCGAGCCGTTGCCTATACTGCCGACGAGCGGTCCTGAACGGCCATCGCCCGTCTGCCAAACGGACTATCGAGACACCACGGTCCCGGAGAACTGCGACATGCGTCACCAGTTGAGATGTTGTCTGTTCATTTGTTGCTCTCTGATCGTTGTTTCCGCAACCCGGGCCGGCGACCCGGGCAGCCGGTTCACCGGCCCGTGGGACACCGCGGCGCTCAAGAAGGCGCCAGCTGCTACCTGGGGGGAGAAGTCGGGCCTCGTCCAGGAGGTTTACTATGAGGGCGAGCCGCTCGGCGGCAAGCCGACTCGGGTGTTCGCCTACTACGGGCGGCCCACCTCGGGCGCCGGCCCATTTCCGGCGATGGTGCTGGTACATGGCGGCGGGGGGACCGCCTTCCCGGAATGGGCCACGCTCTGGGCCGAGCGGGGATACGCCGCCCTGGCCATGGACCTGGCCGGGTGCGGCCCCGAGCGCAAGCGACTCGACGACGGCGGACCGGGCCAGGGACATGAGGAGAAGTTCGCCCCGTTCACCGACGCGGAGGTCGGCCGCATGTGGACCTACCACGCGGTGGCCGCCGTCTTGCGCGGACATTCCCTCTTGGCCTCCCGCCCGGAAGTCGATGCCGATCGGATCGGGATCACCGGCATCAGTTGGGGCGGATACCTCACGTGCATCGTCACGGGCATCGACGACCGGCTCAAGGTGTCGGTACCCGTCTACGGCTGCGGTTTTCTCCACGAGAACAGCGCCTGGCTGGAGATTTTCCAGAAGATAGAGCCCGAAGGGCGCGACCGCTGGGTCAATAATTTCGACCCGAGCAGGTATCTATCGGGCGTGAGCTGCCCGATCCTCTTCGTCAACGGAACGAACGATTTCGCCTATCCGCTCGATAGCTACCAAAAATGCTATCGCCTGGTTCCCGGCCGGGCGGACCTGAGGATCGAGATCCGCATGCCGCACGGTCATCCTTCCGGCTGGGCGCCGAAGGAGATCGGTCTTTTCGTCGACAGCGTGCTCGCCGGCGGCGATCCGCTCGCGCGACTCGGCCCGATGCGCACGGTCGACGGCAAGGCGACGGCCTCGTTCACGGCAAAAGTGCCCGTCGCAAGCGGCCAGTTCCACTACACCATCGACTCCGGTCCTTGGCAAAAACGAAACTGGCGCTCCGTCGAGGCGGAGATTGCCGGCGCATGCCTTTGCGCCGACCTGCCCGATGAGCGTCCTTTGGTCTACTACCTGAGCGTGACCGACCAGCGAGGGGCCATGGTGAGCACCGAGCATGCAGAGCTTCCGTAACCTGCTTTTCGTGAGGTACGACACACAACGAGGAGTATGCAAATGACAAGCAACCTGACGCGACGAGGATTTTTGGGAGCCGCCGGCTCTGCGGCCGCTGCTGGGGCGGTGACCGCCGCGGCGTCGGCCCATGTGGCGGAGGACGATTCCGCTTCGCAACCGATCAAGATCCTCGGCATCTGCGCCAGCCCGCGCAAAGGGATGTCGACGGCAACCGCCCTAAAGGTCGCCCTGGAAGCGGCCAAGGAGGTCGCCCCGGAGAGTATCGAAATCGAGCTGATCGAACTGGCCGGCATGAAGCTCAACGGCGATCTGGCCGCCGGCATCGAGCTCGAGCCGGGCGAGCGGGACGATTTCCCGAGCCTCGTGCCCAAGCTTTCCGATCCGAACGTGGCTGGGATGATCCTCGGCACGCCCGTCTACTTCAGCAACATGACCTCGCTGTGCAAGGCCTTCCTCGATCGGCTGACCGTGTTCCGCCGCAACGACTTCGCCTTGAAAGACAAGGTCGCCGGCGTGCTGGCAGTAGGCGGATCCCGGAACGGAGGGCAACTGCTGACGGTCGAGTCGGTCCAGGCCGCCCTCTATGGCCAGGACATGCTGGTCGTCGGCCCCGGCAAGCCGATCAGCCGCTGTGGCGCGGCCGTCTGGTCGGGAGCCGGCAGCGCCGTGACCGACGACGAGCCCGGCATGCAGGCCGTGCGCGGCGTGGGACGCCGCGTGGCCGAAGTGGCCCTGCGCCTGGCCGCGCCTTGCACCTCGCCCGTCGCAGGTGTAGCGTCTGAAGAGTGAACATGATTTTCGCACAAAGTCGACTTCTATAAGAAGGTATCAAGTGATGAACGCGAAGAATGAAGCGGGCGTTTCTCATCGTTTAACGCGTCGAGGGCTGCTCACCGGCGCCGTGGGAGCGGTCGCCGCCGCCGCGGCCGGCGCCTCTGGGGTCGCGGAAGCAGTCGCCAAGCCCCCATCGACCCGCGGGCCGGCCGTCACCAAGGGGCGGATCAAGCAGTCGGTCTGCGATTGGTGCTTCCTGGGCGATTGCTCCGTCAAGCCGATGACGCTCGACGAGCTGTGCGGCCACGCCGCGGCCATGGGCATCAAGTCGGTCGAATTGGTGGCGCCCGACAAGTGGCACGTCGTCAAGAAGCACGGGCTCGTTTGCGCGTTGGCCGGCAGCCACGGCTTTGTCAAAGGGTGGAACCACAAAGAGAACTGGCCGATGTGCAAGGAGAAGATCGTCGAAGCGGTCGACGCCTGTGCCGAGGCCGGCTTCCCCAGCGTGATCACGTTTTCCGGCTTCCGCGAAGGCATGCCCGACGACGTGGGCCTCGACAACTCGGTCGAGGGCCTTAAAACGGTGATCGACTACGCCGAAAAGAAGAAGATCAACCTCATCCTCGAAATGCTCAACAGCCGCGTCGACGTGGAGATGAAAGGCCACCCGGGTTACATGGGCGACTCGGTCGAGTGGTGCGTCGAGGTCTGCCG
>JBDRTC010000520.1:0-2447 GCA_043824335.1 Planctomycetota bacterium
CGGCGAGCGGCTCGAGGCGCAGCGTCCGAGCTGGGAAGCCGTTCGCCGGGCAGGCGGTAAGGTCTTCGTGGCCGGCTACCACGGCTCGTTCGAGCTGGTCGGCGACCTGCAAGACGTGCTGGTCTTCGCCGGACCGCCGGATGCCGACGAGGCCGCCAAGTACCACGGCGTCGGCCACCAGATCTTCAGCTATGCCAATCCGCAGTGCGGCTGCGAAGAGCCCCTGCGCTACCGTCGAAACTTCGGCCTCCTGTTGTGGAAAAAGGACTTCGACGGCGCGATGGACTACGCCTACCAGCACTCCTTCACGCACGTCTGGAACGATTTTGACAACGTCCACTACCGCGACCACGTGATGGCCTATCCGACCGTCGACGGCGTAATCGACACGCTCCAATGGGAGGGCTACCGCGAGGGCGTCGACGACACCCGGTATCTCGCCACGCTCCTTGAGGCGATCCGCTCAGCCGCTCCCAAAAAGAAACCGCTGGCCGAAGCCGCCCAAAAATGGCTCGACGAGTTGGACGTGAGCGGCGACCTCGACGCGATTCGGGCAAGCCTGATCGACTGGATTCTGAAGCTGGGGCCGGAAGGCGTCGCGAGCTAAGGGCTCCACCCGCCCCTTAGTCGAGCAGGCGGTAATATCTTCCCATCCAGTAGGGCAGGAGGATGAACGTGCCGTCGTTGCGGGTGCGGCCACCGTTTCCTTCGTCGAGCTGGTAGGGATCGGCGTTCCACCGCAGGAGCAACCGCTCCTGGAGTAGGCAACCGTTCTTGGCCCGGACGGAGCCGCACGTCGCCCTGCTTGACACCGCTCTCTCTTGTGCCCAGAATCCAACTTGCGGCTTAAGCGACAAGACGCGTGATCGGACTCCAACGCACCCGCAGTCTTCCCCGTCCCTGCTCTCCAATCCCTCTCGGTGGAAAGGACAATCGCCATGAACAGCGGCAGCACACGATCCGGGCGACGCCCCACGCGCCGCGATTTCCTGAAAACGGCCGCGGCGGCGGCCGCGGCGTTCGGCGCGCCTTCCCTGGTGCCTTTCTCCGCGATGGGCGCCAACGCGCCGAGCAATCGGATCAACGTGGGCGTGATCGGCACGGGCAACCAGGGCACGCCCGACATGCAGACCTTCATGCGGTTCGACGACGTCCAGATCAGGGCCATCGCCGACGTGAACACCGCCAGCGCCGGCTACCGCGACGAAACCCAACTGCTGGGCCGCGAGCCGGCCCTCAAAATCCTCAACGAGCACTACGCCGCAAACACCCGGTCCGGCCGGTTCCAGGGCGTCGACGCCTACAACGACTTCCGCGAAATCCTCGGCCGCGACGACGTCGACGCCGTGGCCATCGTCGCCCCCGACCACTGGCACGGCGTGATGACCGTCATGGCCGCCGAAGCGGGCAAAGACATCTACTGCCAGAAGCCGCTCTCGCTCACCGTCCAACAGGGGCAGGCGATGATCCGGGCCGTGCGCAAACACAATCGGATCCTCCAGACCGGAAGCCAATTCCGATCCAGCCTGGCGAACCGGTTCGGCTGCGAGCTGGTGCGCAACGGGCGGATCGGCGAGTTGAAGACGATCCGCACGTTTCTCGCCCTGAACAACAAGACCGGGCCCGGGCCGGGCTGGAAACCGATGCCCGTGCCCGAAGGGTTCGACTACGCCCTCTGGCTCGGTCCCGCCCCTGAAGCTCCCTACCACGCGGACCGCTGCTTCTACAAGTTCCGTTTCATTCTCGACTATTCCGGCGGCCAGATGACCAACTTCGGAGGCCACTCGAACGACATGGCCCAGTGGGGGAACGGCACCTGCCTTACCGGGCCCGTTGAGCTCGAAGGGCTCGAAGCCGAATGGCCCCCAGAGGGAAGCCTCTTCACAACGGCCGTGAAGGCCAAGGTCCGGGCCCGGTATGCCAACGGGGTCGAGCTGATCTCGGAGATGGGCCCGCCCGGCTTCGGAGTGCGGTTCGAGGGAACCGAGGGCTGGGTGCAGTTCGGCTTCGGCGGCCTGACGACCCATCCCGAGTCGCTCATGGACTCGAAGATCGGGCCCGACGAAATCCACCTGCCCCGAAGCATCCCGGAACGGACCGAAAACGTGTACGGCAACTACTGCATCGACCATGTGCGCAACTTCCTCAACAGCGTCAAGTCGCGCGAGGACCCTATCGAGCCGGTCGAGGTGGGCCATCGCACGGCAAGCATCTGCCACCTGGGAAACATCGCCCTGAAGCTGATGCGAAAACTCCAGTGGGACCCGGAGAAGGAACAGTTCGTCGGTGACGACGAGGCCAACCAAATGCTCGCCAGGCCGCTGCGCGGGCCGTGGCACGTATGATTCAAGGGAAAGGGGCCAGAAGGAGGTTCTTGACTTAACTTGTTCCCAAGCTCCGCTTGGGAACACTCTCTCCTCGAAGCTCTGCTTCGCCTGATTGGGCGC
>JBDRTC010000521.1:0-4179 GCA_043824335.1 Planctomycetota bacterium
CGTGACGTGTTTCCATATAGTGGACCGACTTGCTGGGCCACCACCCGTCGGACACGCTCCCGACGACGCGTGTCGTTTGCCTTGCGGCACGACGGACCGTTTGCTCTCCTCACCATGCCCCTCTATCGGGTGGACGAGAAATCGCCTATGTCACGCAAATACCGCAACTTTGCCGTGATCGTTTCGGTCCTGTTTCTCGGCCTCTTGGCTTTACTTGCCGTGCGAACGCTCGCCGGGGAGTCGCCGGCAGGGGCCGCACAGTCGGCCGCCGCTGAAGCATCAGACGGCTCGAGCCCTGCGAACGGGCCGGCCGGGTCGAACGGCTGGACGGCGAAAGTGGACGACTTCTTCGGTGCCTGGCTGGTTACTCCGCTGGCGACGGTATTGTTCTTCGATTTCTGGACGGAACACTGGCTGGGGGCGAGTGTGCCGCTGGTGGTGTTTTGGCTTTTGGCGGGGGCGATCTTCTTTACCGTCCGGATGGGTTTCATCAATTTCCGGGGCTTCTGGCACGGCATCCGGCTCACCCGGGGACACTACGACAACCCGGACGAAACCGGCGAGGTTTCGCACTTTCAGGCGTTGGCCTCGGCGCTTTCGGCAACGATCGGCTTGGGCAACATTGCGGGCGTGGCAATCGCCGTGGGGAACGGCGGGCCGGGGGCCATTTTCTGGATGATCGTGGCCGGCCTGGTGGGGATGAGCAGCAAGTTCGCCGAGTGCAGCCTCAGTCAGATGTACCGAAAAGTTGCGCCCGACGGCACGGTCTCCGGTGGACCGATGCACTACCTCCACGCCGGCTTGAAGGAGATCCGGGTGGGCAGGATCAGCCTGGGCCCCTTCGGCGCGGTGCTGGCCGTGGTGTTTGCCGTGGTCTGCATGGGCGGATCGTTCGGCGGCGGTTGTGCCTTTCAAGTGAGCCAGTCGCTGGGACCGATCCGCGAGAAAATCACCGTGTTGCAGGGCAACGAGTGGGTCTACGGTCTGATCCTGGCCGTGATGGTGGGGATCGTGATCATCGGCGGAATTCGGCGGATTGCGGCCACGGCGGAGAAGATCGTGCCCTTCATGTGCGTGGTGTACGTGTTGACGACCATTTACATCTTGGTGGTCAATTACTCCCAGATTGGGACGGCCTTCGGGCTGATCCTCGAGGGTGCGTTTACGGGGGCGGGGATCCGGGGCGGGGTGCTGGGCGTGATGGTCATCGGCATCAAGCGGGCCGCGTTTTCCAACGAAGCCGGGATCGGCTCGGCGGCCATCGCCCACGCCGCCGCCAAGACCGAGGAGCCGATCCGCGAGGGGATCGTCGCCTCGCTGGGACCGTTCATCGACACGGTCGTTATTTGTACGATGACCGGCCTGGTGATCGTCATTACGGGAGCTTACAACACGGGCAACCCCGAGTACGCCCAATTGATTGCCGACGAAAGGGGCGCCGCCCTGACGTCGCTGGCCTTTGGAAGCGCGGTCTCGTGGTTCCCCTGGATCCTCTGCCTGACCGTCTTCTTGTTCGCCTATTCGACGATGATCTCGTGGTCCTACTACGGCGAACGCTGCTGGACGTACCTTTTCGGTCCCCGAGCATCGCTGGCTTACAAATTGCTCTTCCTGGTCTTCATCATGCTGGGATCCGTGGTGACGGCCACGAACGTCAAGGACTTCGCCGACCTGATGATCCTTTCCATGGCCTTTCCCAACATCCTGGGCGTGGCGCTATTAAGCGGAAAGATCCGCCGGGCGTTGGATGACTACTGGCGTCGCTACAAGTCGGGCGAGATGGAGCCCAACCGGCCTGACCCGAGAGATGTGTAGGGCTGAAAAGAGCAAGGAGCCGACGGATGACCTGGCTGCCCCTTATCTCTGCTCGAAAACCCTCTTCTGCCAGCGCAGATCCTGGTAGACCTCGACGAAGTCCCAGCCGCGGGCCCCGCCTCCGAAGGAGAAGAGTTCTTCGGGCACGACCTCGGCCTTGCACCGCGCCTGGGTTCGGGCGATCTCGGTGTAGTGCGTTCGCACTTCCTGCGACTGGTGCATGGCGATTCCCTGGCACTTGGCGAAGATGGCGTATTTGTCCAACGGCAGAATGATGTCGATGTTCGCGGCGGAAAGGTTCGCCCACGGGCTCTCGTAGGCCCAAACATGGGCTGAGCCGTATGCCTCTTCGCGACGAAGCACCCTCAGCACCAGCTCGCTCGCCCAGCGGTGCGTGGGATGCTGATCTTCCGAAGAGGGGATGAGCACGGTGAACGGGCGGTTGCCGACATCGTCGGCGCCGCGGATCTCATCCAGCTTGGCGGTCACCTGGCCTCCGGCTTCGGGGTCGTCCACGGCGAGAGCCATCCAGTGCGTTTCCGCATCCAAAAGAAACGCCTCGGCGAGGCTTTCGTTGCGACGGATCTGCGATCGCAGCAGGGGGTGCAGTCCGGCCTGCATCGCCAATTGCCGCGTGCTGATGCCGATCGCCTGGCAATACGCCTGGAACTCCCGCTCGGGAACCCCGCCGGGACTGGCGGTCATCACCAGCACGTAGACGTTGGGGCGTTGCTCGGCCGCGGCTTTTCCCGACCACAGCTCCCGGTCTCTGAGGTAATACATCAGGCCGCCGCACCCGATCACCGAGTCGTCGCTGTGAGGGGAGATCACGATCACGTCGCGTCCGGAGAAGTAGTCGACGAACTCGCGGGCGGGCCGGCGACGCAGTCGGCCGCTGACGACGAAAGCGGAATCGTTGGTGCGATAGCCGGAAGCGCTTCGGCCCGCGATCTTCTCAAAGCAGATCTCGATATCGTGCGCGCGACGAAGCCGCGTGACGTGGAGCACCTGATCCTCCCGGGGAGGCCAGCTCGGATACGCCACGCGGAGCATGTCCAGCTTCGCCGAGGGCAGCAATTCGAGCGTGTTGACGGCCACGTACTCAAGCTCGATGATCGGCCGTCCGTGGGCGTTCTTGGCCAGCTCTCCGTTCTCATCGACTTCCGTGCGCACGACGGCTTCGACGGTTCCCAGCAAGTGCGGCGGCAGATGGAAATTGGCGAGTAGCGCCCGGGTGATTTTCTCCGATAGCTCGGGTCCCGAGATGGCCAGGGCCGCCGCCAAGGTGCCCGGGCCGTGCAGGCCGGCCACGACGAGGGCCTTGTACCGGGGGTCGAAGGGGTTGAAGGTCAGAAGCGCGAGCCCGTAATCCACTTTTACCTTCGTACTCTCGTCATCATGGTAGAGCGCCTGGAACTCGTGGACCGGGTTCGACTTCGACTGCCCCACGCGGAGCACGCGAGACTCGCGGCCCCCGCCGGGCAAATGGGCCGTGATCTCAAGTTCCTGCTCCTTGCACTTCTTGAGGAAGCGGCGCAGGGCCACGTTTCTTGCGGGTCCCCCGGCGAAGATGACGTGTTTGCCCTGGCACAACGCTTCGGTGTTGTTTGCCTGCCTGCGGCTTCCGGGGCCGTCGACCGTGCGGACATCGGGCGACGAGTCGTCCATGACGATGTGTCCCAGGGCCCCGGTCAAGACCAGGATTGCCCTCTCATTGTAGGGCGGCTTCTCATGGCCCGCCGCGGATGCCGCCTGGACGTGCTGCTTGTACACGAAGAGGGTCTTGTCTGCCTCGTTCGCAAAAGGCCAGAGCATGGCCAGGTCGGAGAAATTGAACAGAGGCATCTCGGGTGTCCGACAAAAGAGCAGGTGAAGAATGGCGATCCGCCATCAGGGGCGTGCCGTCTACCCCTAGTCTCGCTTCCTCCCAGCGCAGGGTCAACTTTTTTCCTCCCCGCGGGGAAACTGCTCCCGGACGACCGCGAAAAACTCCTCGGGCGTGGTCACCTTGGCGGCGCTGGCTCGAAACGTGCGTGAGCCGCGGCAGCCTGGGGCATACCGACAGGCGTATCGGCGCATGAGGACCGTTGCCCGCCGTGGGCCGAACTGCTCCACGAGCAGCCGGTAGTGGTCCAGCAGCAGGCGCCGCTGTTCGTCCAGGGAGGGATCGGGGGGGATCGGCTCGCCGGCCAACGCCGCCTGGGCCTGACGGAACAGCCACGGCTTCGCAAGCGCCGCCCGGCCGATCATCACGCCGTCGACCCCGTACCGCTCGAACGCCTCGACGACCGATTGGGGCGTTTTCAGGTCGCCGTTTCCCACGAGCGGCATCCGGGCGAGGTGCGGCTTGATTCGGGCGATTTG
>JBDRTC010000522.1:0-8591 GCA_043824335.1 Planctomycetota bacterium
ACGCCCTTTCAGGGCTGGGGTCTCGCCGTTGCTCCTAAACCCAGGGCGTTGCCCTGGGCTGCCATATTTGAGCCCTTCGGGCTCGCCGACTTGCGTATTCCCACCACTGGCAGCAATTCCAAAACACCCCCTGAGAGATCACTGGCCCTGGAATGGCGTGCATATTGGTTTGCTGAAGAAGACCCTGCGCATCTTGCGCGGAAGCGAATTCTCAACCGTCTAACAGCCCAATAGCCTAATGGTCTAATGGTCTAATAGCCTAACCCCAAGCCGTTTCAAGCTAGCACTGCTGGCACCGTGTTTCTTGAATCCAATTCCTTTTCGAGCATTTTTTACACCCTCGCCTTTTCCACGTCAAGGGACACGAGTTCGATGAGTTGGGCGTCGGTCATCTCGGTGAGCATCTTTTCGGCGCCGCCTTCCAGCAGATCGGTGGCCAGTTGTGTCTTCTCCTCGATCAGGGCGTCGATTTTTTCCTCGATCGTGCCTCGGCAGACGAACTTGTGGACCAGCACGTTCTTCCGCTGGCCGATGCGGAAGGCGCGGTCGGTGGCCTGGTTCTCGACGGCCGGGTTCCACCAGCGGTCGAAGTGGATCACGTGCGAGGCGGCGGTCAGGTTGAGGCCGGTGCCGCCGGCCTTCAACGAGAGGACGAAGAAGGGAGGGCCGTCGTCGCGCTGGAACCGGTCGATGAGCTTCTTCCGGCTTTTCACGGCGGTCCCCCCGTGCAGAACGAGGCCGGCGCGGCCGAAGATCGGCGTCAGGAAGCCCGAGATCGGCTCGGTCATCTCGCGGAACTGCGTGAACACCAGCGCCTTCTCCTGGCGCGAGGCGATCTCCTCGCAGATCTCGGCCAGGCGCGTGAACTTGCCGCTCTGGCCCGGCTGGTATAGCCCGTCGCCGAGAAGCTGGCTCGGGTGGTTGCACAACTGCTTGAAACGCATCAGGTAGGCCAGCACCAGTCCGCGCCGCTTGATGCCTTCCTGGTTTTCGAGCGTGTCGGTCATTTCCTGGACCAGCTTGGCGTAGAGCGCGGCCTGCCTCCCGGAGAGTCCGCAGAAGGCCCGGACTTCCGTCTTTTCGGGCAGATCGGCGATGACGCGCTTGTCGGTCTTCAGCCGCCTGAGGATGTACGGCTGCACCAGCCCGCGAAGGGGCGTGTAGCGGTTCTGTTGGCGGGCGTCGAGCCTCTTGACGAACTCCTTGAACTTCTTTTGGGAGCCGAGCAGGCCCGGGCAGAGGAAGTCAAACAGGGACCAGAGGTCGGACAGCCGGTTCTCGATCGGCGTGCCGGTCAGCACGATCCGCGCGTCGGCCCGGAGCCGTTTGACGGTTTTCGTCTGCCGCGCCGCCGGATTCTTGATCGCCTGGGCCTCGTCGAGCACGACCAGTTGCCAGGCGAAATCGACGAGCCACGGCTGGCGCAGGAGCATTCCGTAGGTCGTCAGGACAACGTCGGCATCCTGGAGGGCCGCCGCTGGATCGTCGGCCATTCGGGCGAGCCGGTCTTTGGGGGTTTCGGAGGGGTGGACAAACTTGGCACGGAGGCTCGGCGTGAACCGCTCCATCTCCGACTTCCAGTTCGCCACGAGCGAGGCCGGCAAGACCAAGAGCGACGGTTTGCCGCCACGCTTCTTCTTCAGCACCGACAAGAGGGCCAGCACCTGGATCGTCTTGCCGAGTCCCATGTCGTCGGCCAGGCAGGCGCCGAGCCCCAGGTTCGACATGAACCAAAGCCAGTTCACGCCCGTCTCCTGGTAGGCACGCAGAATCGCCTTCAGTTCGCTCCCCGGCCTGGCCTGTTCGAGGTTCTCGGGGCTCCTGAGACCGGCGAGCATTTCACCGAGCCACTTGCCCGCGTGAACGAACGACCACTCTCGCTCTTGATCGCTCTGGTCGCCGTCGTCGGCCAGGTCCCTGGGGGCGCCGGCCAGGAGACGCATTCCCTCGATGAACGAGAGTCCGCCTTGGGCTTGCTCTTCGAGCTGTTTCCAGTGGTCGAGCGCCTCGGTCAGCTTCTTGCGGTCCACTTCGACCCACTGGCCTCGGATCAGGACGAGCCCTTCTTCGGCGGCGACGAGCTCGCGCCATTCGGCTTCGGTGAGCTGCTGGTCGCCGAGGGCAAGCTCCACCTTGAAGTCGAGCATGCCCTTTGCGTCGAACTTCTTCTGCCGCTTGTCGCCGACCGTGATGCCCACCCGGGGCCGAGGGCGCTTCTTCCACCAGTCGGGGAGCCGCACCAGGACCCCGCTTTCCTCGAAGACCGGCACCTCCTTGAGAAACCGGTACGCTTCACGGGGCGTCCAGGCCAGCGGTTGGTAGATGTCGCCCGAGTCGACCAGCTCTTTGACGAACTCGCTTTTCTGCGAAGCCAGATGGACGGGCGAGAGGAGCTTGATGAGAGCCTTCTTGTTCCTCGTTCCGGCGTACTGCTTCAGCGCCTTGCTGAGCGGTTGATACTGCACGCGAGCGCCGCCGGAGAGGCCCGGCGCGTAGGTCGCCAGGAAGGCAAAGGGATAGGCCGGGTCGCGGCGGTTCTCGGCCAGATGGAACGAGACCCGTCCGACCTGGTGCCAGAGCGGGGCCCGCTCTTTCAGGAAACCGGAGAGGCCCTGCTTCGAGGAGGCGATCCGGCCGCGCGTCCAGGCGTCGAGGTCGTTCCAAACGGCTTCGAGAGCGTCGCCGGTCAGATACTCAGCGCCCTGCATCGGCGGAACACACAAGAGCAGGGTCCCCAGCTCCGACGCTTGGGGCGGTGGAATCTGGGCGATCTCGGCATCCTCGCTCTGGGGCGTATAACAAAGCTCCGTCAGGTAACGCCCGGCAAAATCCCGCCAATAGGCCAGCGACGGCGCCAGCGGGGTTTCGAGCCTTTCGGTGGCCAGAGCAAACAGCCCTTCCGCCTGACCGGAGGCAAACGCCTTCGCGACCTTGCGGATTCGGCCGTCCGGCGCCGCGTCCGCGGCGCCTTCCGGAGCGGCTCGCTCCTCTTCGGCCTGCTCAACGGCGATGACGTGCCCAGACGGCGTGAAGGCAAGATCTAGACTCATGGGGCCGACTTACGTGCAAGAAAGTGTGTGAGCATTCGCCCAACCCGTCAACGGTCTCGTTACGACGCTTCGCGTCGTAACGTACGTCTTGGACGCTTGGCGTCCTCCTGCTCGGGTAACCGGTTGTGACACCTTGAGTTACGATTCAGGGACGCGAAGCGTCCCACAATACGTTCCCACGCGAAGCGTGGGAACGAGAGTGCTCGATACTCATGGGGCCGGCTTCCGTTCCCTCTACCGCGGCAGTTGCTCTTTCTCCACGGCGGAGCCGATTACGCGATCGGCAGCACTTCGATGCCGGCCAACTTGCCGTAAGCCCGAATCTCGCGGTCCAGCTTGCCGTAGAGGAACAGTTGGTGGAAGCCCTTGGTGTCCATCGTGTTGGGCACGTTGTCCATGGCCAGCTCGACGGAAGTGCGGCAGCCGCCTTCAGGCGGGGTGTCGAAGTTCTGCAGGACGCGGCCCGTGCCCACGATGATCTGGCCCGGCCCGTTGAACTCCATCACCGTCACCTCCTGGCCCACGCGCCAGAGCACTTGCGGCGAGACGCCGGTCTCCGACTCGTGGTGGTTGCGGAGGATGAAGGGCTCGGGCTCGGTGTCGAACCCGCCGAGCTTCGTGGGGGAGGAGCAGTGGGCGCCCATCAGCGTGTTGTCGATCGTGTCGGGCGCCGGGTCCTGCATGAAGCCGGGTCGGCCGAGCAGCAGGCTGATCAGCCGCATGGAGATGGCCGCGTTCCAATCCGCTTCGCAGGCGCCCACGCTCCCCTCGTCGTTGAGCTTGGACCAGGCGATGCACGGGGCGCAAGGAATTTGGTGATGGCGAACCAGATCGAGGCAGTTGAGCGAGATACCGTCGCAGTCCTCGGCGGCCATGATTTGCTTGGCGACGAAGTAGTTCTTGGCGGCGTTGAGGATGTCTTCCGGCTTCGGCTCGCGGACCTCCTTGGCCTGCTTGGTGTAGTGATCCGCCAGTGCCCGCATCTCGTCGGTCGTTTCGGCCTTGTTGAATTCATCGACCCAGCGGGTCAAGGGGACGTAGTGGAGCGTGGTGCCGATCACGTCCAGTTTCCGGTCGTAAGGCTTGTCGCCCGTAATGATGCACAACCGGGAACTCTTCATGTCTTCGATCGTCTTGAACATCCGCATGCCTTGGCGGAGCCAGCCCACGCCGTCGGTGGCGGCGACGCAGACCTTGGGGAGCTTCCGGGCGGTCTGGAGATGGCCGGTGAACGACGTGCCCAAGCGGCTGAAGACGATTGTGGGAATCTCGCCGCGGCCGTTGAGCAACTGGTTGGTGGCTGCCCAATACGACAGGTGCATTTGGACGACCATGATGCCGTCGGGCGGCGATTGCTTGATTCGCTCCAGGGCGGCGTTGACCGTGGGCTCGTCTTCCAGTGCGGCAGGGTCGACCTCCAGTTGGATCCCCAACTCTTCGGCAATCTTTGTGAGCGTCTCGGTGAACTCCGCCTGGTTCGCGTCGGCGTTGTAGTCGTTACCCGGCCAGCTCATCCAGTACTTGGCCTGGTCCTTGGGACGGATGAATACCACGCGGACCCTGGGCTTCGACTTGGGCTTCGGCTCGGCGGCGACGAGAGTGGAGGCGAACTCCAACAGCCCCATCTGCATCGCCGCGACCGAAGCGCCGGCGGCCGCCAAAAGACCGCGACGGCTGACCCGAGCAGACAGGCATCCGCAGCAAGGTTGATTGTGCTTGTGCATGTCGGTTCTCCTTTGTCCTTTGGGTGGGATGTGAAAGACATATCCGGCTGTCAACTCGCTCCGCGCATTGTATCCGCCCGGCGCGATCTCCACCAGCGTATGGGGATGGAGCCGGGGAGGGTGCGCCGGTCCAACGACTTTCACGCTGCCTTCAGGGTCCTGGAGACGTCTTCGACTGCAAGAGCTGAAACTCCCCGACTAAGGGATTGATGGTCGTTTCCAGCACCTCGATCCGCACGAACCGGGCGGTGACGGGCTCGAATTTCAGGGTAAAATCCTCGCCGATCGTCGTGCCGCGGTGGAACGTGATCCACTGGTCGCCTTGCTTCGCCTGAAGCTCAAACTCGCGAATCCGATCGTAGGGCTCGTTGAGCCAGACGCCGTCGAAGGTGCAGGGCTCCCCCAGGTCGACCTCCAGCCAGGCCGAGTCGACGTCGGGGTTGAACGTCCAGCCGCTCCCGGGATCGCCGTCGATGGCGTTCTCCGGCCGGTAGTGGTGTGTCATTTGGGGGTTGGCGTCGTAGACGTGCGACGCGCTCACCTTCTTTCCGTAGCAGAGCGGGCCCGAGAGGACCTGGGCCGGCGGGAGGTCCGCCGCCGAACCGTCGAGCTCCAGCGCGATGATCGTGTCCAGCTCCTGCCGGTGCTCGGGCGGAACGGTGATTTCCAGGCCGTCGGCGGTCTGGGTGACGGTGGCCGTGCCCCCGGTGAGCACCGTGTGAGACACGATCTTCTTCTGAATGGCCGGCAAGAGCACGCGGTCGTCGTACCACTTCAGCACGTGGACGTAGACCGTCTTCTCTCTCCGCGTGCTCACGCAGCCGAGGCCCCAGAACGGTCCGCCGCGCGTGCCGTAGATGGTTTCGCCGTGTTGCTTAAGCCACTGGCCGATCTGGCGGAAGCGCTCGGCCTGGCGGGGCTCGATCCGGCCGTCTGGCATGGGGCCGGTGTTCAGGGCGAGATTCCCGTTGCGCCCCGCACAGGTGACCAGAACGTCGATGCATTCTTTGAGCGACTTGATCTTGTCGTCGGGCTTCCAGGACCACTGGGTGCCGAGCGTCATGCAGGTTTCCCAGGGGCGCTCGAGCTGGAAGCTTCCCAGCCGCTGCTCCGGCGTGTCGAAATCGCCCGGCAGGCCGCAGCGGTTGTTGATAATCAGCCAGGGCTGGAGCGTGCGCATCATCTTGAAGAGTTTTTGGGTATCCCAGTCTTCCGGCTTCCCGCCCAGGTCGAACCAGAAGCCGTCGATGCGGCCATAATTCGTCAAAAGCTCGCGCACCTGGCCGTGCAGGTACTCGATGTAGCGGCGGTGGTTCTTCGTGCGGTAGTCGGGGTGGTGCCAGTCGGGCTGCGAGTAGTAGAGGATGAGCTTCAGATCGGCCTCGTGGCAGGCGTCGGCCACCTCTTTCATCACGTCGACCTTCCAGACCGACTCCGGCCCGGTGGTTTTGTAGTCGGTCAGCTTCGAATCGTAGAGACAGAAGCCGTCGTGGTGCTTGACCAAAAAGATCATGTACTTCTGGCCGGCGTCCTTGGCGACCTCGACCCACGCTTTGGGGTCGAACTTGTCGGGCTTCCATTCTTTGTAGAGGTTGTCGTAGACCTCCACCGGCGTGGGTCCCTGGCCCTCGCGCACCCGAAACTCCCCGCCGCGGGGCGCCCCGCGCGACCAGCCGATCTCCAGGCCGGTCAGGCTTACCGGCCCCCAGCAATTGAACATGCCGAAGCGCATTGCCTGCCACGCCTCGACCACTTCGGGCTTGGCGGTAAGCATGTCCCACGGTTTCTCGCCCCCTTGCTCCGCGGCAAAGGAAAAGGAGAGAAAGCCCCAGAAAACAACTGATACGGCCGCAATACGGGTCATCGTGAACGCCCTCCCAATGAGTCAGACTACAAGTGCAGACCGACGTTTTCTCTGCACCACCAACGCTCAGCCACCCAACGCTTAACTCGGAGTCTACTCGGCCGCGTCGGCGAGTCAAGCGATCACGCGGGCGCGCCGCGGGCACAGAGTTCCGGCGCGGCAGTTTTCCCGTTCGCACTCGGACCTGATATAATCGAGGATATACGGGACCGGAAAACGCCGAAACCCTCCGTGGGATACGGCATCCGTGCCGTTTTGCGGAACTTTTGTGCAGACAAGAAACAAGGAGACCTGACGTGAGTCGCCGCGAATTCTTAAAGGGACTGCTCGCCGCCGGCGGGTGTGGTGCGTTGTCTTCGGTCGTGTCAACCTCGGCTCCAACGCCCGCCCGGGCGGCCGAGTCGAAAGCGGCGTCGGATTCCGCGCCTGCCCGATGGGCGCCCGTTGAGCCGCCCAATCAGCCCGTCGGCCAGGCCAAGGGCATCTTTCCCGGGCGCGTCGTCTGGGTGCACGAACCCAAGGTCGCCCAATGGGACGGCGATCCTCAAAGCGGCGGGTGGTTCGAGGACAAGTTCACCGACCCGGCCCTGGCCGACCAGATGCTCAGCCGGTCCCTTCGGCTGCTCTCCGGTGCCAAGACCGACGCGGCGGCCTGGACGGCGCTGTTCCGCCATTTCAACCAAACGCACGGTCGGGGCGACGCCGGCTATCAGCCGGGCGAGAAGGTGGCCGTCAAGCTCAACCTGAACTGCTCGAAGCGCGAGGCCGACCCCACCCACGGCCTCTACAACACGCCCCAGTTGACCCTGGCCCTGTTGCGCCAGCTTGTCAACCAGGCGGGCGTGCCCGAGGCCGATCTGGTCGTTTACGATGCGTCGCGCCTGGTGAACGAGTCGATCTTCCTGCCCGCCCACGCGGAGTTTCCCGGCATCCGCTTCGAGGACCGCGATGGCGGCGAGGGGCGGTTTCAGGTGCAGCCCGACAAGAGCGTCGCCCTCCATTTCGGCGATCCCAGCACGCCGGACCACGGCAAGACGTATCTCCCCGCCTGCGTGACCGGGGCGACGTACCTCGTCAACGCGGCCCTCCTCAAAGGGCACAGCCTGGCGGGCGTGACCCTTTGCGGGAAGAACCATTTCGGCTCGGTCTTTCGCGAGAACACGGGCCCCACGGACCCGCACAAAGGCTGGAACCCCAACACGATGCACGAGGCGATCCTCGCCCGCAAGCGCCCGATGGGCACGTACAACCCGGTGGTCGACCTCATGGGCCACAAGGACCTTGGCGGCAAGACGGTCCTCTATCTGCTCGACGCCCTTTACGCCGCCCCGCACCAGAATCACGGGCCGGAAAGGTGGCAGTCGCCGCCCTTCGGCGGACACTGGACGGCCAGCGTGTTTGCCTCACAAGACCCGGTCGCGCTCGAGTCGGTGGCGGTCGACTTCTCCGGGGCGGAAGAGACGGCCAAGCGGATGGTCGGGGCGGTCGACAACTACCTGCACGAGGCGGCCCTGGCCCACGCACCCCCTTCCGGCACCCGCTACGCTCCGGAGGGCGGCGCCGCGTCGCTGGCCAGCCTGGGCGTCCACGAACACTGGAACAGCCCCGACAAGAAGCAATACTCCCGCAACCTGGGCACCGGCCGAGGAATCGAGCTCGTCCAGGGATAACAGCCCGCTGAAAAAGGGTGGCATGCCCTCGCGAAGCGTGGGCATGTGCCCGAAAACATGGCGACGCAAGCGACGCCATGCCACCCGGCCGCACCTTTGCGAGGCCAAGGTCACGCGAAAAGATCGGCAACCGGCTTGCCTCGGCCGTCTCGCCGTGGAGGAAGCCCCGCTTCATCCCGCCGCCGAACAGGAGCACCGAGCGAAAAAGGGGGCGAAAAAGGGGTCAGAACCGAATGTCACTTCCTTAAGTCACAACTGCAAGTGGTGAAATGATATAGACAAC
>JBDRTC010000523.1:0-9102 GCA_043824335.1 Planctomycetota bacterium
AGGGTAAGTGCCTATGCGGTAGGTCCCGGTAAAAACGAGGGTTGCCGGGAGACGATCGGCATAAGTCTCGTGGAAGACAGCACTTACAATCTGTCTCCAATTCCACATTTGCCGTCCAACAAAAGAGTTCAACGTAAAGCCTTTATATGACGTTGGTTACGGCGATTTATCGGCGTCCGGACGGAGAAATTGAACGGCCCGGTTCGGCGGTTCGCGGGCTCACTTCCTTCCGCGCAACCTCTTTGATGATAACAGGTTGAATCCGGGCCTCAAGACCAGTTCTGGCCACGCCACGGGTTGCGCGGTTTTTCCCGCCGGGCGCCATTGATTTGCGCGAGGCAGGGCAGCCACCAACTCCACCGTAAACCCGTCGAGCACCTCGATCGAGCGGAGCGAAGCCGTGGGTCAGCGGGGCGGCGGCTCGCGGTCGGTTCCCAGGAGGTCCGTGTAGTGGCGGCTGTCCATCTCGTGGGGCAGCTTGCGCCCGGTCTCTTCGTTCTGCACCCACATGTGGTTGAATTTGAACCAGGCCCCGTTGTTGCTCCCGTCGGCGCGGACGATCGGCGGGATCTTGGTGAAGACGCCGGCGTCGCCCCGCCGGCCGACGAGCATGGCCTTCGACCAGCCCTCGGCCATCGACGTGAAGCAATGGACGCTGTACCGATCGGCGTTGGAGAAGACCACGTCGGCGTGGCCGTCGACGTCGAGGTCGACCAGGCGCAGGCCGGCGTCGCCTCCCCGGGCGTCGACGATCGTCGTGTCGGGCGGGAGCGAAAACGGCAGCCGCTCCCAGCCGCCGCGATCCGAGACCCAGCGAAACGCGCCTTGCTGCTCGGGGTTCCCCACCAGCAACTCGCAGAGTCCGTCGCGGTCGAGGTCGTAAAGCCTCACGCCGCGGTCGTGCCCGTCGACGCTGGTGAAGACCGGCCCATTCATATCGAGGCCGTTCAGCCCTTGAGGGTCTTCGACCCAGCGGCCGCCGTCGAAGTGCCACAGGCCGGCCGCGTGCTCGTTGCGGACGAGGATGCTGGCGGGGCCGTTCTCCCGCAGCACGCCGAACTGCACTCCGGCGTCGCGCCGATTGCCGTCTCGGTCGACGCGGACGATCTCGACGGGAAAGTCGGCCGTGGTCCATTGGCCGGTCTCCGGGGACCAGACGCGGGTCATGCGGGCTTTCTCGTTGGCGATCACGACGTCCATGTAGCCGTCGTGGTTGACGTCGAGCACGCGAACGCCGTTATCCTGCCCGTTGGCGGCGCGCAGGGGATGTCCGCCCAGGAGGTTCTTCTTGAGCCGATCGTGCACCTCGCGGAAGTTGAGGAACTTCACCTTGCCCTCGCGTCCACCGACGGCGTGCTCCACGAGCTCGATCACCTGGTCGTTGCGGATCCAGCCGCCGGGATGGTGCGTGAGGGTGAAAGCGCCTTGCTTGATCAGGGTGGCGTCGATGGCCGCTTTCATGTCGCGGACCGTGGTCGGGCTGTGCGGCCCGAAACGGTTGTGGCCCTGCCAATCGTCGGGCACGGCCGAGGGCATCTCCCAGCAGAGCCGGCCGATCACGTAGGGATAGGGGTAGTCTTCCACGTAGTTGACGAAGTTGCGGTCCCGCGGCACGTACTTGTCGAACCGCTGCTGCCCGTCCTCCTCGATCACAAGCCCGCGCGGCAGGGCCGGATCGTTCGGCGTGAACAGCATGAAGACCGACGAGTTGACTCGCAGAAAGTGCCCCTCCGGCGTGGTTTTGTTGAACATTTCCGCGAAGAACCGCGGGCTGACGGAGTTCATCGAGTCGCAGCACGGCATGCGGAACGCCACGGGCTCGTGGTTGGGGATCGTCCAAAGCAGGTCGATGCTGCGGTCGTAGGTCGACTTGGCTCGGGCGAAGTCGTCGCCGAAGAGGCAGGGGCAAGGGTGGTCGTACGTGTGGGCCTCGACACTCACCCCCTCTTGGAACCAGGCCTGAAGCTGCGGGTGGTTCACGTCGACGTGCGTGGTCATGATGCTCGCCGGCCCGCGACCGTCGATCTTCTTGAGCCGCTCGAGAATCGGGCGCAGGAAGCTCTCGTACGGGGCCGGGTCCCTCATGTCGTCGATCGAGAGCACTACGACCGCTTCCACGCCCGGCTCGCCGACCCACTGGGGCGTGACGAGCTTCGCGGTGTCCAGGCCCACGTAGTAGGGATTCGTGAACTCGTTGAGGTAACTGAGGCGATTGCCCCGGTCGGCGCTCGCGGCCGTGCTCGCCACGAACAACAGCGCAAGCAACCCGGGGAGGTGGTGGCGTCGCATGGAACCCGTCTCCTTCTGTCTTTTGTCGCGGATCACAGGACTTTTGCGAAGTCGACCCCATTGTGTTTGTGGGGAAGAGGGTCGTCAAGCGAAAGGCGAGTAGCCAACTCGACATTGACTGCTGCACGGCCCCCCTGCTGTTAGGGCAGCCCACGCCGAGCCGAGACCCCTTTGTCCCTGCGGGACAATCGGGACAGTCCCCGAGTTATTCTCCGGCCGCCCCTACGTCGTCGTGGTGGAGGGATACAGATCCTCGACCACGAAATCGAGCCCCAGCTCCTCTAACGTCTCGCGAGTGGGGGCACCGGTTTGGGGGTCCCAGCCCATGGCTTCGAGGTAGTCTTGCACTTGGGCGTCGACGTCCACGGTGCGTCCCTCGGTGGGGCCGGCCTCCAGCGGCGGGCGGCCGATGACGCGATCGGGAAGCTTGAAGTCGACGTTCCGCACGCCCTCGCGATGGTTGAACGCGGTCCGCAGTGCGGCGATCCGCGCACCCCGGGTGAGGACGTCGTCGAGCGTGAACGGCCGGCCGGTCACGCAGGCGAGCGAGTCGGTCAGGGCGGAGGGCTTGAGCGTCAGAAGCGCGAACATGCACATCCCGGCCGACTGGGCCGCGTGGAAGTAGTTGCTGATCGTGCGGTGGACCTTCCCCTTGCCCGGATAGTGGTGCTGCGGCTGGGGCTGCTCGACCAGCCCGGGCGGGCCGGTGCCCAGCTCGAGGATCCAGGTGCCGATCTGGGTGTGCCGGCCCGGGGTGGCGTCCATTTTGTAGTTGGTCGCCGCGCCGGGGACCAGGCGCGGATCGTGCATCGGCAGCTCCTCGCCGCCCACGTTCACGGCGTACTGCTCTGATCCCTGGCCGATCCGCTCGGCCGCCTTCTTCGTGCCGTCGGCCAGCACGGCCCCGAAGCCCTCGCGTCGGGCGATCGCCCTGGTGATCTCAACGATCGCTTCGGCGCTTCCCCACCGCAGCTCGATCCCGCCGGTCTCTTCCAGGCCGATCAGACCGTTTTCAAAACACTCGATGGCAAACGCCACCGTGCCGCCGGTGCTGATCGTGTCCATCCCGGCCCGATTGCAGAGGTCGTTACAAAGATGAATCGAGGCGAGGTCGTCGTTTAGGCACATCGAGCCGAACGCGCCGAGGGTTTCATACTCGGGCTTGTGGCCGGTGGCGGCAAAGGGGCCTTCGGTCACTTCGGTCAGTCCACCGCAGGCGAGGGGGCAGCGCCAGCACGCATATTTCTTTCGCTCCAGGGCGATGACCGCGTCGTCGCTGATTTTGGCGACCGTGGGAAAATCGCGCGCTCCCACGCCGGCCCAGTTCTTGGTGGGCGTGTCGCCCTTGGCCACCAGCCCCGCCATGCTGCCACAGGTGCCGTACTGGCGCATCACGGTCCAGCGGGGCTGGGTCTTGAGAAACTCGCGGTGTTCGCCCATCGCCTTTTTGTAGCCATCGGCGTCGGCGATGGGAACGTCGAACTTGCCGTCGCCGACGATCACCACGGCCTTGAGCTTCTTGGAACCCATGACCGCGCCGAGTCCGCTCCGGCCGGCCGCCCGGTATTTTTCGTTGATGACGCAGGAGAGGAGGCTCATCTTTTCCCCGGCCGGACCGATGCAGGCCGCCCGGGCGTTGGGGCCGTACAGCTCGGCGACCCGGTCGTCGAGTTCGGCCGTATCGAGGCCCCACCAATCGTCGGCGGGGAGGAGTTCGGCCTTTCCGTCGCGAAAGAGGAGATAGACGGGCTTGTCGCTTTGGCCGGTGACGAGGATGCCGTCGAGCCCTGCCGCGTTCATGGCCGGCCCGAAGGTGCCGCCCGAGTTGGCGTCGCCCCAGCCGCCCGTCTTGGGGCTCTTGGCCACCACGACGTACCGGTTCGAGGTGATGCCGCCGGTTCCGGTGAGCAGTCCGGCGAAGAATCCCAGCGTGTTTTCCGGCCCCAAGGGATCGACCCCGCGCGGCTGCCTCTTATAGAGCAGGTACGACCCGAGGCCGTATCCGCCGAGATAGGTGAGGTAGACGTCGTCGCCGGGGTCTTCGAATCGCGTTTCGCCCCGGGCCAGATCAACCACGAGGACTCTTCCCATCGTGCCAGGTACGGTCATACTTCCCACTCCTGAAGGCCAGGCGGACGAGTCCAAGGGGTCCGCACGCAAGAAACGGTCCCCTTGATGCTTGCAGTTTGACCGGGGCGTGTCAATCCTCCCCGACGGCAGCAGGTGACGCGTGGGGCTTGCCTCGCTCGACCCACCGTGCGTTCTAGCGTTTCCAGGAGTCGGCGATCTCTTCCAGCGTCCGGCCCTTGGTTTCCGGCATCATGAATACTCCGAACAAGAATGAGAAAATGCAGATTACGGTAAAGAGCCAGAACACACCTCCCACCGAGCCGACAAGGCCGTTCGAGGCGGTCGTCAGCGCGGGAAACAGGTAGGCCCCGCTGAAAATCGTGATCCAGAGAAAGGTGGTGGTGATCGACACGGCCTTGGCGCGGATTCGCGTGGGAAACAACTCCGACATCATCAGCCAGGGGATTCCGCCCAGGGCGATTCCGTGCGGCACCGTGCAGAGGATGACGACCAACAGCACGATCACGCCCGTAAGATGGAAATGGAACACCAGACCCGCGGCGCAGGTGATGGCGGCCATCAGAAGCGAGGCGAAAAGCCACAAGGGCCGGCGCCCGGCGCGATCCATCAGCACCAGCGAAACGACCGTCATCACACCCATCATCCCATAGACCAGGGCAAACTGGCGGATCGCTTCGGCTCGATCTCCCAGCCCGGACATCTCGAACAGCATCGGGACGTATCCGCCCATCACGCTCCAGCCGGTCCAGTTGTTGAAGAACGCCAGCAGGATGCCGATCAAGAGGGCGTATCGCATGCCGGGGGCGAACAGCTCGGCCCAGCCGCCGGTCCCTTGCTGTAACGACGCCCTGATCTCGGCCATTTCCCGCCCGGCGTACTCGGAGCCCTCCATTCGCGTGAGCACGTCGAGGGCTTCGTCGTCGCGGCCCTTTTCAGCCAGCCAGCGCGGACTGCGCGGCAGGCGGAACACGAAGGAGACGAACAACAACACGCAAACGGTCTCCGAGGCGAACATCCACCGCCAGGGCTGCTGCCAGGCGATCTGGGCCACCCCGTCCGTTTTGGGGAGCAACGTGATCACGAGGTAGGCGATCACCGGAGCGATGATGTGGCCGACGACGATCGCCAACTGGTACATCAGCCCCAGCCCGCCGCGCTTGGCAGGCGGAGCCACTTCGGCGATGTACATGGGCGAAGCGATCGAGCAGAGCCCCACGCCCAACCCTCCGATCGCCCGAAACACGTTGAAAACGAGGATCGTCGACCCGGCGCCCATGCCCGGCAGGAAGTCGGGGACGGCGGTCACCACGGCGCTCACCGCGAGCAAGACCGACGCGGCGATCATCGTCGTTTTTCGACCGACGGCGTCGCACAGCCACGCGCCCAGGAACGGTCCGAGGATGCAGCCGAGGACGGCGCTACCGGTCACCAGGCCGAGTTGGGCGTCGTCCAGGCGGAACTGGTCTTTCAGATAAACGTTCGCCGCGCCGATCATGCCCAGATCGAATCCGAACAGGAATCCGCCGATCGCCGCGACAAATGCAATAAAACGGGCGTACATGTTACACTCCGGGGACGTAGCCCTTGCCAAACCGGGCGGCCGACTCGTTGCGGAAATCGGACATCAGGGACATCAGCGCGGTCGTCCCTCCGTCGGCCACCAGCGTCTGCCCGACGATGAACTCGGCCGCGTCGGAGCAGAGGAAGACGGCCAGCCTGGCGATGTCCAGCGGCGTGCCCGCCCGGCCGACGGGCACCGAGTCCCTGGCCGACTCCCGCGCTCCCTCCTCGCTGAACCCGGGGATGGCCTTGTAGTAGTTTTCCACCGTGACCCAGCCGGGGGCAATGGCATTGAGGCGGATGCCCTTGTGGGCCAGCTCGACGGCCAGCGTGCGCGTCTGCGCGATGATCGCCCCCTTCGTGCCCGCGTAGACCGAGTGCTCCGGCGCGCCCGCCAGGCCGTGGATCGACGTCAGGTTGCAGACCGCGCCGCCGCCGTGCCGGAGCATGTCTTCGGCGATTCGCTGGGTCAAGAGGAACTGCGCGCGGACGTTCACGTGATAGAGCGTGTCGAACTGCTCGGGCGTAACGCCGAGAAACGGCTTGTTGAACGTGATTCCGGCGTTGTTCACCAGGCAGTCGACTTTTCCCAGGAACTCGATCGCCCGGTCGGCCAGCCCGAAGACCTCCTCCACGCCGTTGAAATCCGCCTGGAAGACGGCCGCTCGGCGCCCCATCGACCGGATTTCCCCGACGGCCGACTCGGCCCCCGCGCCGCTGTGTGCATAGTGGAGCACAACATCGGCGCCCCGCCGCGCGAACTCCAAGGCAATCTCTCGGCCGATCCCCGTGCCGGCTCCGGTCACCAGGGCGCTCTTTCCTGTCAGGATCTCATCCATTTCCGTGTGATGTCCTCTCGTCTTACTCCGGTTCGCCGAGGTATGCCAACGGCGCCATGGCGGTCATCTCGGTGACGACCTCCACGACGCAGGGCTTGCCGCACGAGAAGGCCTTGTCCAGCGCGCCGGCCAATTCGCCCGGCTTCTCGACGCGAATCCCCTCGACCCCGATCGCCCGGGCCACGTCGGCAAAGCTCACCTCGCGAAACTGCCAAATCTCGCCGTGCCTGCCGCGGAGCGTGCCTCCGTAAGCTTCCTTGCACGGGTCGATCACCTGGTTGAGCGAGTGGTTGTTATTCACGAGCAACACGGCGCCGATGTTCCACCGCAGGGCCGTTTCCAGTTCGGCCAGATGGTACCAAAATCCGCCGTCGCCGGAGAAGAGGAGCACGGGCCGATCGGGCTGTGCCAGCTTTGCGCCCAGCGCGGCCGGAAGCCCCCAGCCCAACGAGCCGGCCGCCCGGATGTATCCCTGCCCCGGCTTGTTGAGGTCGATCATTCCGCCCGTCCACATGCCCGAGTGTCCGGTTTCCGCGACCAGGAGCGTGTCGTCGGGCATCAGCTCGGTGAGGTCTTTGCACAATCGCTCGGGGCGAATCGGCACGGCATCCGAGCTCATCAACTCGGCAAACTCCTCGCGCCACTGGCGCACGAGGGCCGCGGCCCGCTCGGTCCACGCTTTGCGCGACGTGGCAGTGGACGCGTCGGCCGCCTCGATGAGCTGCCCGAGCACGACCTTGGCGTCGCCCAAAAGCGACACTCGGTTGGGATAGTGCCGTCCGAGCTCTTCGGGATTGACGTCGAGCTGGATGACGGCGGTTTCCAGCGGGGGCACCCGCCACTTGGCCGTCACCTGGCTGCCGGTGTGGCTGCCGACGAAGAAGACGAGGTCGGCCTCCAGCACGACTTGGCTGGCCGACTTCCGGCAGTACCACCCGGGCACGCCGACGTTCAAGGGATGGTTGCCCGGCACCACGTCCTTGGCATTGAGCGCCGTGGCCACGGGCACGGCCAGCCGCTCGGCCAGCGCGATCACTTCCGGCCCGGCGCCCGAGGTTCGCACGCCGCCGCCGGCCACGATCACGGGCCGCTTGGCCTCCCCGAGCAGTCGCGCCGCCGCGGCCACTGCGCCGGGATCGGCGGGCGTGCGGAAAGGGGGGACCCGTCCGAACTGGGGCTCGGCCGCGAGCGTCAATTCGTCGACTTCCTGCTCCATCTCCCCAAGATGGCCCTCTATCTCGACGTGGGCCGGCCCGGGCGTGCCGGTGGTGGCGGCCCGAAACGCTTGCCGGAGGATATCGGGAAGCCGCGACACGTGATCGACCCGCGCGCTGCACTTGGCCAACGGCCCGAACAGCGGGAAGTCGTCGATTTGCTGATAGGTGTGCCGGTGCCGCGTCTGGCGGTATGGCCCGCCGGTGAAGACGACCATCGGCGAGCAGGCCAGGAGCGGGTCGCGGAGGGCGGCGGCCAGGTTGGCCGCGCCGATGCACTGGGCAAAGCTGACCCCCGGCCGGCCGCTGGCCCGGGCGTAGCCGTCGGCCATGTAAACGGCCGCCTTCTCGCCGTGGGTCGCGATCCGCTGGATCTTGGTTCTCGACTCCATCTCGGCCAGCGTGTGGCTCAAGATGGCCGGGACGAAAAAAACGTGGGTGACTCCATAGGCTTCGAGCGACTCGGCGAGGAACCGGGCGCCGGACATCTTCGGCATCGATTTCTTCTCCCGGGTGTTGACTGGGTTACGGGGAAGCTTCCCGCAGGAAGCCGGGTGACTCGTAGCTCGGGTTCGGATAGGTGTAGAACCCCTTGCCCGTCTTCACTCCCAGCTCCCCTTTCTCGATCTTGTCCAAGAGCAGTTTCGGCGGGGCGTCGGACGGGTCACCCGACTCCTCGTGGTAGACCATCTCGATGTCGCGAACCACGTCGAGCCCCACGCGGTCCATCAGCCCGAAGGGCCCCATCGGCGTTTCCATCTGGATCATCCAGGTGCGATCCACGTCTTCGGGCGTGGCCACGCCCCGGTCGACCAGGTGCAGGGCCTCTTTTTTCACCGCCCGCCAAATGCGGTTGTAGATGAACCCCGTGCTCTCCCGCCGCACGACGAACGGAACCACGCCGATCGACCGGGCGAACTCGCGCAGGGTTTCCAGCGTTTCGTCCGACGTGGCCGTGCCCCGCATCAACTCCACAAACGGATGCTTCCAGATCGGCTGAACGAAATGCGTATTCGCCAGCTGCCCGTGCCGATGCGTGGCCGTCTCGATCCGCGAGATGCGAAGCGAGGAGCTGTTGGTCGTCAGGATGGTGCGCGGCGGGCAGACTT
>JBDRTC010000524.1:0-4555 GCA_043824335.1 Planctomycetota bacterium
GCCGTCGTTGTCGTAGTCGCAAGAGACGATTCCCATTCCCCATCCCGCGTGCGCGCCCACTCCCGACTCGGTGCTGACGTCCGTAAAAGTGCCGTCGCCGTTGTTGCGGTAGAGGGTATCAGGCGCGGCAGGGTAGACTAAGGGTGCGGCATACGCGGGCACGCCGTCGGTGGTTTCCGAGAGGTGGGAGTCGTAGGAGAACTGGAGGTAGTTGGCAACGTAGAGATCGAGATCGCCGTCCTTGTCGACGTCGAGAAAAGACGTTCCCGCCCCCACCTTGTGGCCATTTTGCGTACCGGTCTGTTTTGTCACGTCGGTGAAGGTTCCATCCCCGTTGTTTCGGTACATGAGATTCGGTCCGTAGTTGTTGAGGTAGATATCCGGATGCCCGTTGTTGTCGAAATCGCCGACGGCGACTCCCAGGCCGTAACCGGTATCTCCCACACCGGCCTCATCGGTGACGTCGGTGAACTTGAAGCCGCCGTCGTTGCGATAGAGCGCGTTGGCCGGCGGTACGTGCACCTCGGTTCCCAGGAGCGGCGATCCGTTGAGAAAATAGATGTCTACGTCGCCGTCTCCGTCGTAGTCGAACAGGGCCAATCCGGCGCTCACCGTTTCCATGATGTACCGCCTGCCGCAACCGCCGTCGGTGTGCTTGAAGGTGATTCCCGTCTCTCGGGTCACGTCTTGAAGCTCGATCGGACCTCGCGCGAGTGCCGCGGAGAGAAGGCACAGCCAAAAGAGCGACACAGCGGCACGGCACCGCCCAAGAGGGCAGCTCCCACGACGGGCTTCCAGAGTCATCACACTACTTCCCATTCTTGATCAGCTCATACACCTGTTGGTATCGCGGGTTGTGGGGGTCCAGCTCGATGGCCCGTTCCATCGCCGAAAGCGCGGCATCGAATCGGTTCAGTCGGGCGTTGAGGAGGCCGACGTTCAAGCAGTGGTCTGCGTTTTCCGGCTCGATCTTCCTCAGTTGCTCGCATATATCGAGGGCTTCTCGCTCTTTATCGTTACGCTCGTACAGCGACGCCAGCTCCACACGGCATGCGGTGTTCCTGGGGTCAAGCGCCGCAGCCCTTCGCCACAGTTGCTCAGCGATCCGGAGGTTTCCATGCCGGGCGTGCATTCGGCCGGCATCGGTGTGAGTCTGTGCCACACTCTGACGCACCGAAAGGAGGTCGTCAAACGCCTTGTCCTGGTCAATTCGCTCCTTGAGATCCCCAGCCCCGAGCTTGTTGAACTTCTCCCGGTACTCTCTGGCCTCTTCCTTTTGCCCCAGTTTCGCACACGCTCTGGCAAGCCCGTAGTAGACGTTCGCGTAATCCGGCGCGAGTTCGGCAGCGGCCTCGAAGCTCTTCTTCGCTTTCCGGTACTCTCTCAACTGCAGATAAGCTTGCCCGAGCAAGAGAAAGCTGGGCATCGATCGGGTGTTGTGTTCGACGGTCCTCTCCAGCACTGCGATCACTTCCTCGATCTTGCCCAGGTTCATCAGTGCGTAGGCCAGGTGGGTCGAAGCTTCGGACGACGCAGGGTCGAGCTCCAACGCCTTGCGCAACAAAGCTGCGGCCTTCTCGTATTCCTGCTTCTCGATGGCAACCAATCCCATCCGGTCATAAGCACTGAAGAAGCCGGGATCCAATGCCAGGCAGCTCTGCCAACAACTCACCGCCGCGGTGGAGTTGCCAAACCGATGGTGCACCCGTGCCATCATGTCGATTGAATCCGGGCTGTTCGGAAAACGCTCCATAAGGTGGGCGGCGCCCTGAGTCGCCTCTTGTATCAGACTTTCGATTGTTGCCTGTGCCGGTTCAACAAAGGAAGACTCCGGCGGAGAGGGTGATTTTTCCTCCTCGGGCCACTCCTCCTTCGCGTGTCGTCTCACCTCGTCCTGCCATCGTTCGTCCGGCTGCCAGAATTGTCGTACGATAAGGAACCCTGCTGTCGCCCCACAGAGGATGGTCCCGACGACGAGCAACCACCGTCTTCGTCGGCAGACAACACGCGGGCAGTCTCGGGACAAGCCCTCGCTTCTCTCCCCGCGCCGCCTGGAGTCCCTGCGCTTTCTCATTGCACACCAGCTCGACTCGCGCGTTTGCGCGATTGTCTTACTTCACCTGCACGACCCCCAAAACGAGTTGTCGTGTTTTCCGCTTTTCCCTTCAGTATATCACACTTCCCGCCGACTTCTGCAATTCCGGGCCTGCGACAGGCTGAAGCATAACCTACCTGGCTGAAGCATAACGTACCTGGCTTGGGTTAGCGGTTCTTCAACCTCGGGTCCAGCGCGTCGCGGAGTCCGTCGCCGAGGAAATTGAGGGCGAAGAGGGTGAGGCCGAGGGCGAGGCCGGGGAAGAGGACGAGCCACCAGTAGATGCGCACTGGGGTGATCGCCTGAATGCCCTCGTTGGCCAGGAGACCCCAGGAGACGTCGGGCGGCTCGACGCCCAGGCCGAGAAACGAGAGGAACGCCTCGGTGAGCATCACGCGGGGGATCGTCAGCGTGAGATACACGATCACCACGCTCAGCAGATTGGGGACCAGATGGACGAAGATGATCCGCGCCCGACCGGCCCCGAGCGCCCGGGCGGCCTCGACGAACGGCTCGTTCTTGAGCGAGATCACCTGTCCGCGAACCACCCGGGCCATGGTGAGCCAGTAGATCGCCCCCACGGCGAAAAAGAAGATCACCACGCGGTTGACGCCGTACCGGCCTTCGAGCGTTTGTTTGATCTCGTCGGCGCTGAGGATCGTGATCAGGTAGATGACGACGAAGATGAAGGGGATCGAGTACATGACGTCGACGATGCGCATCATCAGGTTGTCGACTCTCCCGCCCAGGTACCCGGCGATCGCGCCGTAGGAGACGCCGATCACGAGCGAGACGAGCGTGGCCACCAGGCCCACGGCCAGAGAGATTCGGGCGCCCCAGAAGAGCCGCGAGAGGAGGTCGCGCCCGAGCTTGTCGGTTCCGCAGATCGGCGGGATCGACCACTGGCCGAACAGGGCCGTCCGAACCTTCAAGAGCGAGCCGCTGAACCAGTCCAAGCGGCCGAAGCCGTCCTCGAACGATTCCCGGTCGGCCGAAGCCTGGTCCCGCAGCACTGTGCGCGCCCGCGGGTGTGCGAATTGCCGCCAGGTCTCGACGCGCCGCGGCGGCTCCAGCGGCAGAAGCGGCGTGAAGAGCGCCAAAAGCCCCATCGCGGCCAGAAACCAGAGCGAGAGCATGGCCACGCGGCTCTTCCGGAGGCGGCGCCACGCGTCCTGCCCGAGCGAGACGCCCTGGAGCCGTCGGGCTTCGTCGAGCAGCCGGGCGTGGCGCTCCGAGTCGGATTGTCGATGGTCGGCCGGTTCGGTCACTTGGACGGTTTACTCCAGCTTCACGCGAGGATCGAGGAATGCGTAGGAGACGTCGACCACTAGGTTCATCGTGTACAGAAGCGTGGTGTAAACGAGCACCAGGCCCATGGCCAGCGTGTAGTCGCGCTGCGTGGCGGCCTCGACGAAATGGACGCCCAATCCCGGGATGTTGAAAATCTTCTCCACCACCAACGACCCGGTGAGGATGCCGGCGACCGCCGGCCCGAGGAACGAGACCACGGGCAACAGGGCCCCTTTCAAGGCGTGCCGCAGGATCACGGTTCGGGTAGGGAGCCCTTTGGCGTAGGCCGTGCGGATGTAGTCTTGCGAGAGGACGTCGAGCAGGCCCGTGCGGGTGAGCCGGGCAATGTAGGCGGCGTACGGGGCCCCGAGACAGAAGCCGGGCAGGATCAGGTGCCCGAGCGTTCCCCAGCCGGCCGCGGGGAAAAGCGGCCAGAGGAACACGAACAGAATAATCATGATCCCGGCGATCACGAAGTTGGGCAGTGCAATCCCCACGGTGGCCGCCGTCATGAGAGTCACGTCCAGCACGCTATTGCGCCGCACCGCCGACACAATGCCCGCCGCAAGCCCCAACAACAGCGCAAACGACATGGCCACGATGCCCAGCGAGGCCGAGATGGGAAACCCCTGGGCGAGGATCTCGCCCACGCGAAAGTCGGGCCGGCTGAAGCTGTAGCCCAGGTCGAGCCGCAGCGTGTTTCCCAGCTCGCGGAGGTATTGTTTCCAGCGCGGCTCGTCGAGGTGGTAGCGGGCTTCGAGGTTCGCCTTGATCTGGGGATCGAACTCCCGCTCCCGGTCGAACGGGCCGCCCGGCACGGCCCGCATCAAGAAGAAGCTCACCGTGAAGACGACCCAAAGCGTGATCGCCATCCAGCCCAGGCGCTTGAGAATGAAGCTGGTCACCGCAACCCCTCCGCCCGGAGAACGCGCTCTTTCTCCTCCCGGTCGACCCAGATGTTCTTGAGCGGGTGCGTATCGAGGATGTTTCGATAATAACCTTTCACGTAGGGACGGAACATGTCTTGCGTTACGTAGTTTCTGTTGCGGAAGGTTTCGGCATGAACGCCGCCCGCTCGGGCTTGTATAAATAGGACGCATCCTTATCCTAATGGCAACATCATTTACCAAACGCCAAGGAGAACAAAGATGCGTCAGAAGAAAGAAGCGG
>JBDRTC010000525.1:0-5278 GCA_043824335.1 Planctomycetota bacterium
AGACGTGCCTCCCGGATCTGTGCTCTACATTCCGGGTGGACGAACGGCTGAAAGCGGTCCGTCGATTCTCCATCGTTTTCGCAACGTCAACGGAATGCGGCGGAGCAAGCAGTTCATCGAGCTCCACGAAGCGCCACAGCGGATTTTCGCATTGCAGAGGCCGGCATTGTTTTTTCTTGACGATTTCGTTGCGACGGGAAAGCAGATTAGTGACTATTGGCGGGACGTGGTCTCGCAACTCGTCCCAGAGTACTTCCCAGTCTACTTGGGCGTTGTCGCTGCATTCCCCGACGGAACCAGGCGTGTGGAAGACGAAACACCTTTGACCGTGCTTGCCGTCAACGAACTCTCATCACGGAACCAACTTCTCGGAACCGCGAACAACACCTTCACGAATCCGCAGAAGCAGACGCTGCACAATTACTGCAGCGACTGGGGAAATCACCCGTTGGGCCACGGGAATGTTGGCGCGCTTGTGTCATTCTCACACGGGACTCCCAACAACACTCCTTCAGTTATTCGCGGTTCTGAACGGCAGAGGCCCCGGCACGGCATTCTTCCCGGATGGGAGGATCTGTAGCGCGACGGTCGCATGCCCTCGCTTGCGTGGGCATGCGACCGGGAGAAATGGCGACGCAAGCGACGCCCCACCCCCCGCAGCCTTGTGTTAGAGTGCCGTTTCACGGAGGGTGGAGCGGACGGGATGGGAATTGGCGGAAACTCATGGCATAGCAGGAGGAACCCCATATGGACCGGCGATGCTTTCTAAAGGGAGTCGCTGTTGCGGGCTCTCTGGCGTGCGGCTCCCGCCTGAGGGCGGCTGAAGAGAATCCACGGCCCCTTCCCACCCGGCCTCTCGGGCGCACGGGCGTTCGGGTGACCGCCCTCGCCTTGGGAGGGTACACCGGCATGAAGGAGCCTCGCTCGGACAAGTTCGATCCGGTTGAGCTGGCGGGCGCCGCGATCGACGCCGGGATCGGATACTTCGACACGGCCCCGGCCTACAACGACGGCCAGTCGGAGCGAAACTACGGCGAAGTGCTCGCTCACCGCCGCGACGAAGTGTTCCTGGCCACCAAGACGGGCCAGCGGACCTACGACGGAGCGATGCGGGAATTCGAGGCCAGCCTCAAGCGGCTCCGCACCGACCACGTCGACCTCCTCCAGATCCACAGCACCCGGGCCGACGAAGACCTGGCGGCGTGGGGCAAACCGGACGGAGTCCTGAAAGCCCTCGAAAAGCTTCGCGATCAGAAGGTCACGCGCTTCATCGGGGTTACCGGCCATGAAAGTGCCGAGGTGATGTGTCAGGCCGTCGCCAGGTACGACTTCGACACGATCCTCACCACGTTCAACCCCATGGTCACGCGGAGGGCCTATCAGGAGAACGTGCTGCCGTTGGCGGCCGGCAAGGCAGTGGGCGTCCTGGCCATGAAAGTCATGGGCGGCGCGTTTGGCTCTTTGGCAGTCGGCAATCCGATCAAGAACGACGGCAAGCCGAATCACGACGATGCCTCGCAGCAGGCCGTTGCCGGTGAGTTGGTTCGCTACGTGCTCGGACTGCCGATTGCCGTGGCGGTGGTGGGGATGAGTTCGCTTGAGCAGTTGCAGATCAACGTTGCGGCGGCACGCGAGGCCCCGCTGGGCGAAGCAGAGCGCAAAGCACTGGAAGCCCGCATGAACGGGAAAGCCGCGGCCAGACAATGAGATCGTGAGTCTCCCACATCCGTCCAACAAGGAGCCGGCACCGTGCTGATGCGGATTGGCGCAGGTGGCGCCGATCCCACCGCTATTTGCCGCGTGACTCCCGCTCCCTGGGCGGCGGCCCGTTGTGGGCCAAGAGGAGGTCGTCGTGCTGCGTTTGGGAGAGCCGAATCACGAGCAGCTTCTGCTCTTTTTGGCCCCCGTTTTCCCGGGCGAAGAAGCAATTTCCCAGGCTGCCCGGGCGGTTCGGCAGACTGCTGATCACCAGCATTTCTCCCGCCGCAAGCGTTGCCGAGAAGGCCAGCTCGTCGAACACGCGATGGGGGCGGCTCGTTTCAATCCTTAGCGCATGCTGTTGGCCGGCGAAGCGAGGCCCGTACTCGCCGTACTGCAGCTCGGGCACGAAATTGAGCCGCACCTGACCGTCGGGCTGGGGGCGGGCCTTGAGGGACAGCACCCCTTGGGCCGACGGATAGCTGCGCCCGCAGACGCCTTCCGCCGTCGACAGCAGCACGGGCAATTCGTCGTGAACGCCCGAGGTGACGATCTGCTGGGGACGGCCCGCTCGGATTTGCAGGTGACGCCGCACCACGCGCGGGGCCGACTCGAGGTCTTCAAAAGGCACCTGGATACAGTCGCCGTTGGGAACGGGCTTGGCGTCAAGCTCCAACAGCTCCACCAACTTCCGCGGCATCCGGCCGCCGACCAGCCCGACGCGAAACCCGTCTTGCGCAAGCCGCCGGCGCATCTCGCAGGGAAAATGCTGCTCGTCGATCTCGTCCCACAAGGGGCCGTTGGTCTCCCGGTCGCCATACGGGAGACGGACGAAAAAGATATCCAGCACGCAACTCTCGGGCGACATGGCGACGGGGGACAGCGGCGACTTGCCCTCCGGCGTCCGGAGCGGGGTACACGCACCGCCGGCGACCAGCACGGCCAGCAAGAAGAGTCGGATTCGGCTGTGCGATGCCCGCATGGGGCCTCCCGACTCAAGGATTCCGGATTAGCAAGAAAAGCGCATCGACGACCGGGGCGCCTGGAAGTGAGGCGGGAAGGGTAGTCGCAACCGCTCCGCAAGTCAAGCAAGGATGGGCAAGATGGATAAGCGGACTGCAAGCAAGACACTCAGCGTCTGCTACTGGTCTGTCAGTCCTTGATATTGTGATTTGGGTGCCATGGGCGGCTTGTCCGCCCTTGCGGTTTCAGGGGCAGGCAAGCTGCCCCTGGCACCCACACATCAACTTCCGGCAGACCACTACCCCTCGGCCGGCGCCAACGCCAATTGCCGTAACGCATCGAGCGCGGCCAGCACTTGGTCGCGAGAGATCTCCCGCCAACCGGTGAGCTTGTGGTTGAGAATCGCCAGCTTGAAGGATTCGAGGGCCTCGGCCAGGTCGGCCGGGAGCGGAGGCAGGTCTTCAAAGGGGCGGAACGGCTCGGCGGGCGGCGCCGCATCGGCCGGAGAGGGGGATTGCGACCGGCCGAGGGACTCCGCTTCGGCCGACTCGTCCAAAGCCGCCCCGTCCCGAGCGGCCTCGTCCTCGGGCGGGGGCTGGGCCAGGTCGAGCAACTGGCCAAGCGCCGTGGAGACCGCCTCGTCCAGCGCCGGGTCGCAGTCCTCGTCGACCTCGGCGGCGATCACGTCCTCGGGCTTGGGCTTCTTGTCGGCGGGTGCCCCGGTCGCTTCCCAGCGCTGAGCACGCATTTGGGCAACCGACCAGGCACTTTCGACGGCCCCCTCCAGCCACATTTCCGCGTCGCTCCAATCCGAAGCGGCCAGGAAGTGGCTCCAGTAAAGGCCCGGGTACTGATCGTAAACCTCCCCAAACGCCTCGTACACGCGGCGGAGCCGTCCCACGTGCTGCGGGCTGACGTTGCTCCCCACGCGGCGGCTCCAGGCTTCGTCGGAGTGCACCTGCGGCGGGGCGCCGGCCTCCATCAGGCTCGCGCGCCACTCGGAGATGATTCGGCCCTTCTCCCAGTTCGTGGTGCTGACCAACCGATTCCAGCGGCCCACGTACTGCCCCGAGCTCTCCTCCACGGCTGCGCTATCCGCTGCAAGGGTTTGATCGGAGGAGTCTGCCGCGACACGTTCGTCCATGGATACGTCCTTTTCCTCATATTCCTCAATGTTCACAGCCTTGCGCCCGGGAGTGGGCCGGCCATCCGGCCGCCGCGCAAGACGAGATTCTACCACGGGCCTCGCCGCCGCATCCAGCGGCCGGCAAGAGCGCGGGCGAGCAGGATCGCTCGCGGGACGGAAATCTGCGAGCGGCACGGATCGTCGGCCAAGAAGAATCCCCTGCCAAGGCAAGTGACCAAGTGGGGAAAAACTGTCGACCGCCATCGACACAAGAGCGCCCAACGTGAAGTGGTGCAGGCCGACGACGCCCGCCGAAAGCAAACCTACGGATCGACTTCCGGCGCTTCGGCCGCTCGAGCCGGGGGCGCCGCTTCGGCAGCCGCATCGGCAGCCGCATCGGCCGGTACGGGCTCCTTGGCCATGGAAGCCGCCACGTCGGGCCGACCGGCCGTGAGGACCTGCAACACGAATCTGACGCGGTACTTCGTTTCGTAGCGGTCGAACCGCTCGCCGAGGACGGGCCGCCCCAACTCCTCGGCCCCCTCCCGCTCCATCTTGAGCTTCGGCACCTCCTTCTCGACCTGCACTGCCAGGCGCTGCTCAACTTGATTTTCTCGGAGCGGCTCCTCGGCCTCCGATCCCTTTTGGCCGCGTTGGTCTGATTCCAGCTTCTTTTCGGCCGCCTTCCCTTCGGGCTTCTCTTGTTTTGCGGTTTGTCCCAGCTCGTCCGAATCGGCAAGCAGACGTTCCGCGACCGCTCCGGGTTGCCCGGCTTCCATCCGGCGGCGAACGTGGTCCGCCGCTTTGCCGGGTTGGGCGGCGTCGAAAAACGTGTTCAGGTCGGTGAAGCGGCCTCTCTTCCGGCCACCGTCGCCGGCGTAAAACGGAACCGCCTGACGCATCTCGGCAGCGGACAATTCCTGCGCGGCCAATGGCCCCGGGCCTTGGGGCGCCTCGTAGGCGAACGACGTGACACTTGGAGAAGACGTGTAGGAAAAGAGCGAGAATTCGTCCGGCCGGCCTTCCAGGTCGGCCAGGAGGGCCTTGAGTTGGCCGGGCGTGGCCTCGACATCGAGTTGAATCGTCTCCGAAGGCTTCGCCGCCACGCCGTACGCCCTGGAGTCGCTCAGCGCAAGGTTCGCAGACACGCCTGCCTTGCGTGCTCCTCTTCCTTCCGCCAATTCGTCCCACGTAATCTGCCGCTTCTGGAGGAGTTCTTGGAAGAGCCGCTCGCGCACGGCCCGGGCGGTCACGTCGCACCAGACGACTAGCGTCGTATCGGGCGGTTCTCCCTCCGGCCCAGACGGCTTGGCAGTGGGCAAGCTGTCGCGCTTGCTTCGCCCGCCGGCGACCTCTCGATCGGCGGCCGCGCCGTAGCCGCCAGACTGCCCCCCCCCCATCCCGCCCGCCCTGCCCAACGCTGACGGCCGGGGCGCGGTTTTCATCGCCGGCGCCGAATCCGGGCGAGCCGCAGCCGGAACCGTGACGGAC
>JBDRTC010000526.1:0-7071 GCA_043824335.1 Planctomycetota bacterium
GGGCGGTGAAGGGCAAGCCCGCGGCGGCGCTGACGGCGGTCACCACGTGCCTAGCTTGAGTGGCGCCGGCCTCGATATGGACTACGATCGTCGGCGGAACCGCGGGAATCGTGCTTGGCGTGTAGGCCACCCACTCACTCCCCATTGTGGCGTCGTCGACGAAGCTGATCGTTGCCGAGTTCAGCAAGTTTCCCCCCGCGTCGGTCGCTCCCCGCACGTCGGCCTCGAAGATCAGGTCATTGTCGGCCCCGGTGGAGCGAACCACGGCGGCGGCCCGCGCGCCGAAGACGTCGGCCAGGCGAGTCGTCTTGCGGAGGACGGGGTCGAGGTCGTCCCCGACGATCGGGTTGTTCCCCACTCCGGTTTCCCTGAGGATCCCCAACTCGAAGGCGGCGGTTCCACCGCTGACTTCCCGGATGGAGAGGTCGCCCGGCGCCGCGTCGAGTTGGACGACCAGGCCCGTGGCGGTGATCTCGACGTCGACGGTCCTCGTATCGGGCGGATTGGCCCGGATGATCGCGGCCACGTCGCCGATGGTTTCCGCGGCGCTGATGTCGACGATGCTCGTTCGGCTTCCGTCGGAAATGGCCAGGCTCCCCGAAGTAATCCCCTCGCCTCCGCGGAGGTCGGCAAGCCGGGTGTTGTAGGTGAGGACCGGATTGAGGTCGACCGAGCCGCGGACCGGCTCGGAGATCGCCCCGAAGGCGGTGCTGCCGTTCAGGTTCGACGTGGACAGGACGTCGAGATCGGAGTAGCTCCGCAGGAGTCCCTCGTTGCCAAAGTACTCGACAATGTTGTTGTCCAGTGCCTCGAACGGCTTGGTCGAGGCAGTCGAACCGGCAAAAAGATAGCGGTCGCGGAACTGCTGGTTCCCGGCGTAGATCAGTTGACGGACCGTTTCTGCGATTTGGTTGACGGCGGCGGCCCGCTGCTCGTCGGTCACCAGGGTCCCGACCGTCGAGAGGGCCACCCCCCGAATTTCGGTCACCAGGCCGGAGATCCGCGACAAGGCCATGTCGGTGGCGCCGAGATAGGATTGGGTGGTGGCCAGGTTGGTCTTGACCTGCTCTTTCCTTTCCAGCAGGCTTTGCAGGCGGATGACCCGCGACGCGGCAACCGGATTCTCGCTGGGAAGCTGGAACTGGTGCCCCGAGCTCAACTGATTCTGGAGATCGAACATCTCACGCAGGTCGTATTGGACCTGTGCGAGCACGCGCTGGCGAACGAAAAGATCGCTCACCCTCGTGGAAGGGATGCCGATAACGTTGGCCATGGTTAGCGGGTGGTTTTGGGTCGGTTGAGTGCGTCTGGCAACTCGCAGCCGGGTCGGGAGGCCGTCAGAGGTTAACGAGGATGTCGAGCAACTCCCGGAGCGTGGCGATGTAGCGGGCAGACGCCTGGAAGGAGTGCTGGTGGGCCATCAACCTGACGGCCTCTTCGTCGAGGCTGACCCCACTGATCGCCAGCTTCTGCCCGCGAAACGTCTCTTCGATCGCCCGAGCTCCGTCCGCCAAACCTCCGGCATCTGCCGAGCCATGGGCAACCCGGGTGGCGAGCGTCTCATACACGGCGAACGCCGAAGATCCGTATGCGACCAGAGCTTCGGCGTTTTCGGTATCGACCCCGATCCCATTGCGGCTGGCGGCGAACTTGGCGGGGTCCTCCACGACGTCCTCGCTCACGCCCAAATCCAGCGCCGTGGTACCGGTGAAAAACGTGTTCAGGCCCAGTGCGGCCAGGATCCCGCTGGTGTCGTCGGCAAAGGCGAATTGTTGGTCGGAGGAGTCGCTGGTGATGGTCAGGTTTCCCGTGGCCGTGACGGCGGCGGAGATCCCGTCGACGGCGTCCAACGCCGCGGCCAGGTCGGCCAGTGTCGTATCGTCCCCGATGCCGTTGAGATCGACGAAGACGTCCGTCGTTTTCGTCAGGCCCGTTTCCCTGTTTTGGACGAGAACCTGGAACGAACCGTTCACGGGCGTGAACTGTAAGCCGGCCTCGTCCAGCGCTACGTCGTTGTCGACGGAAAACTCGCTGGTCAGTTCCTGAAAGCCGCTCAACCCCTGGCCGCCGGAATAGATCTTGTTAAACTCGAACGCCAAGGTACCGGCAAAGGCGTCCAGATCGTCGAGGAACCCGCCCAGGATGTCGTCGCGGGCGCTGATCAGCCCGTGCAGTTCGCCGCCGCCGGTTTCGACGAGCGCGTCGGAATCAGCCAAACGGATTTCGGCCACGGTCATTCCCCGGTCCGTCTCGAGCACTGCCTCGACGGGGCGTTGCACGGCTTCAAAGACCAAGAAACTGCCCTCAGCGTAGACGACCACGCCGCCGCTGGGCTGCTCCCGAACGTCGATGTCGACCAGCTCAGCGAGGTTTTCCAGGGCCTCGAAACGCTGGTCGCGCAGGCCAACCGCGTCGCTCGCCGAGACGCCTTCGACGTCCGCGATGCGGAGGTTCAGGGTCTTGATCTCCTCGGTCAACCGGTTAATCCGGTCGGCGACGTCCTGCACTCGCTTGTCCAGCTCGGCACGCATTTCGCCGACGCGCCTGGCCAGCCGGTTGATTTCCGTGGTCAGACTGACGCCCTCGAGCACGGTCTGCAAGCGGGCCGGGTTGCCGCCCCGCGCGGGGTCGCCTCCCGGGTCGTTGAGGATGCCTTGGATCGCGGAAAAGAAACTGTCGAGCGAGGTGCTCAAGTCGGTATCGGTGAGTTCGCCGATCAGCCCTTCCAATTGGACGTAAGTTTCCTGCTGCGTTTCGCTGCTGGCCCGCTCGCTCACCGACCCGCGCAGACGTCCCTCCAGGAATAGGTCGATCTTCTGGACCACCGCATCGACCTGAACCCCCGAGCCCATCAGCAGGCGCCCGACGTTCTGCGTCGGCCCCGGGGTGAGGATCGTCTCCTCGCGGATGTATCCGGGCGTGTTCGCGTTGGAGATGTTTTGACCGATCACCTGCATGGCGATCTGGTCCGCCCGCAACGAATTCGTCGCCATTTGGATCGAGCCGTAGAGCGACATGGCCGCACTTCCCGCAGTTTTCCGATTCCCCCAAGCCCCGCTAGGCCGCCCTGTCTACGAGGGCACCGCTCGCGTGGACGGACTCCTTCCTTTCATATGTCGGCTGCATTTGTCCGCCGGTCGCGATAATCTCTAACATCTGCGAGAGATGGATCAGCGTCCGCTGAACCAGGACCCAGTTCGTCAGGCTGTGATGCCGCAGCAATCGGGCGCGCCCGGCGGCTTCGTTCACTTGATCGGAGAGCACCCGTCTTCCGTCGTCCGGCAAAGCGGCCGTGAGCGAGCGGATGTTTTCCGACGGGAGCCCTTCCTCGGCGGCCCGGTCGAGTAGTTGCTCGCGCCGCGTGAGACACTCCCGCAGCTTCTCGATCAGCCCCTCTTCGCGTTTGGCCACGCCGGCCAAGCCCTCGGTGTCGGCGGCGACGAGTAACTGGCGCTTCTCGGTGAGTATCTCCAGCGACTCGGCTTGAACGGCCGAGAGGTGCGTCAAGAAGCTCGCCAGTTCCGACTCCCAAGCAGTTTCCATGGGTTGGCCTTGTGGGTGGGTAGTGCCTACTGCTTCCTCACTGCCGCTTCATCGCAAACAACTCAAACATCGGCTCGCTGAACTTCTCGGCGCTGGCGTTGGCCATCTTCTCGGCGAGCACCTGATCGAGTTGCGCCTGAAAGATCTCCTCCGCCCGACCGCCGTGGAAATAGGCCGGCTTGCCGACGGTCTTTCGCATGGCCTTGAGCACTTGTCCGAAAAGGGTCTCCCCGACGAACGACTGGAACGCCTCGCGGACCTCCTTGGTTTGCCCTTCTTTGGCGGGAGGCGCCGTGGGGGGCGGCGGATAAAGCCGAGCCGCATCCACGGTCGTAAGGGCCGCCGGGCTCACGTTCATGGCGAGTTTCCTTTGACGCGTCGAGGATGGATTGACAATTACCGCCTTCTTCCGCGGCCCGTCGACGCTATTCGATGATCAGTCGAGCGTAAAGCTTTCTGTCGCGGTGGAGTGCCTTGATGATCTCGATCTTGTCTTCGACCGGCACGCGCACGGCGTTCAGCGCGGCCAACAGCGCCTTGAGTTTCGGGTTGTCCGGCTCCCGGGAGTCAATCGGGACGAACTGGTTCCCGGCCGCGGCGTCGCCGGTCTCCACGGCGATATTGCCGGTGCTGACCAGCGCCGCGCCGATCTCCACGTCGCCGTCGATCACGATGACCCCGGAGCGCTCGCGGATCACGACTCGGGGGCCCGTCTGGGACTCGACGAGGTCCAGGCCAAGAATCTCGGAAACGAACTCCACCAAGTGCTCGCGATAATAAGGAGGGACCGTCACCTCGATGTTGACCTGGTCGACGGCCCGGGCCAGGGGACCCGCGTCGGTTGAATCGGCGTATCTCCGGGCGTTGCCGCCGTCGGCGTTGCCTGGATCGAGAGGCCCAGCCTGTGGAGCGATGCTTTGCCCGCCCATCTCGGTGTTGATCAACTCGGCGATGTCGTAAGTCGTCTGGAAGTCGGCGTAGTCCTTGTCGACCACCAGGGTAATCCGGCCATCCTCGGAAAACGGATTGAAGAAATCCTCGACCAGGCGGCACCCTTCGTGGATTCGGGCCGTGGTCGCCTGCTCGTCGTTCTCCAACGTGACGGGTCCCTGAGCCAGGGCGAACACGACGGGATTCTCCTGGGGGACAGGGCCGGTGAGTGGGGTCGGGAAGAGCCGGCCGCCGGCCAGGCTTTTGGCCGAGATCGCGCTGACGGCACAGTCGAGCTTGTCGCCACGGCGGGCCCCGGCGGCGGGGATCGTTGCCGTGACGATCACCAGGGCGACATTCTTGGCGTCCTTCAGTTCCGACGTCCCGCCCGGGGCGATCGGCGTGCCCATTAACTCCATCATCGTGGCCAGGCTTCGGAGCGTGGGAAGCGCGCTGGCTCCATCGCCGGTCCCATTGAGCCCCGTGACGATTCCCAGCCCTTGCAGAGTGGTTTCCTCCTGCCCTTTCACTCGGCAGATGCTCTTCAGCATCGTTTGCGCTTCGGCGCCCGAGCCCCACCCCCAGCAAACGATCACCGCCACGGCGACGGCGAGCCGGTCAATCGGCCTTGATTTCATCGCAAGTGGCCCTTTTTTGGATTCTCTTTGGCGGGAACTAGATGGGAGAGAAACGATCGAGGAACCGCATGAAGAAGCCGCGGCGATATCCATCGCGCACATGGCCCGCCTCGCGTTTGATGATCCTCAGCTCAGCGACGTTCTCGCTGAGCACGGTGTTGTTCGGCAGCACGTCTTGGGCGCGGATCATGCCCATCAGCCACATCTCCCAGACATCTTCGTTGCTCTGGATCGAGCGGCGTCCCTCGAGGAGAAGGGTGCCGTTGGGGCGGATGTCGACCACGCGGCAGGAGATGCGAAACTTCATGCTCTCCCGGGTTTCCATCTCCGACTCGGCCCGGTACTTGCTCTGCATCTCGCCGCTGATGGCCGGGTCGCCGTCGGTTTGCGGATCGGGCTCGACGGTGAGTCCATGGATCCCGATCCAGTCTTTGAGCACAAACGTGCCGTCGGCCTTTTTCCGACGGTCCATTTCTCCCTCGCTAAGCACCTGCGCCTTTTCGTCGACGAGCACCACCAGGAGGTCGTTCAGCTTCAGCGAGTTGGGTTTCTCGGGCCGAATCCACGATGCGTCGGCCAGGGTCATCGGTCGGCGCAGAGTGGGTGGGGCCTGCAGGTTCAACCTCGGACCCGCCAAGTCTTGAGCCGCCCCCGCCACCGGCGCCAGCGCCGCGGCGAGAATGAATAGAAGATGAAGGATGAAGGAGGAAGGAGGAAGGAGGAAGGAGGAGGAACGATGAATGTGAGACGTGCGGTCGCCAGTGGGCTTGTGCGCTCGTGGCCGGCCGGTTCTTCCGTTGCGCTTTTGCATGCCTGAATTCCTCATTCCTGATTCATCCTTCATCCTTCCTCATTCATCATTCGCCTGTGTCGGCTGGGCATAGACCTCGACCTCCTGGATTCCGCTCACCTGTGCGAAGTAGGTTGCGCGATCCAGGAGCGACTCGACCGTGATGAGGTCGCCCAGGCTTCCCTCCTCTCGTGCCCTCGCCGTGGTTCTCACCCGGATGCCGGCGCTTCGGGCGTATACGGTGATCACTTCGCCCCGGCGCACCAGAAGCGGCGAGCGGACCGAGCCACGGTCGAGGATTCTCCCGGCGGGAATCGCCCGGGTGGTCTCCTTGCCGACCACGTCCTCGATCGAGCTGAATCCCTCGGATGCCCCGCCAAGCGATCCGGCTTGCTCCAACCGGAGATCGGCGGGGCAGATCATCACGCCCTTGGGAAACGCTCGGGCGGAAACGACCACCAACGGCGATGCCGTGACCTCCGCGTCGAAAGGGAATCGTATCGGACCGTCCGAAGAGCGGGCGATGAGCTCAAAGCGTTGGACTCCCTGCCAGGGGGGCGTCCCCCCGTGAATGGAAAACTCGCCCTTGATCGAAGCAGCGAGCCGGGCTTGGGCATCGTCCAACGCCACGTCTACGATCCAAGATTCGGTGTCCGAGACTCGCTCTTTGAGATATCGCACAACGGCTTCGCAAACGTGGCGTTCGGCCGTCGTGGCCGTGGAGGCCGGCAAAGGTCCCTGGTCGACTCGCTCCTTCTGGTCGCCGGCGCCGAGCACGACCACGCGACTCACCCCCGAGATCCGGTGATCCAACAGATTGACCCCGCGGATCAGGAGCATGTCCTGGACCTGGCGCACCGTGAGAAACCGTTTTGCGCCGGGGGCTGGGGCAGCAAACAGCTCGAGGGCCGCCAGTGCGTCGGCCTGCGAGGAATCGCCGGCCCGCACGACCGCGACGTCGCCCAGCGTGACCACCGGGCCGCCAGATCGGCATTCCGCGCGGAGTTCAATTTCTGCGGTTTGAGCGGTCGCCGGCCAGACGAGCACGGTGCAGATCAACGCCAGCGCGGCTCGAGGTCCCAGCGCGGATGGGACCATACTCCATGCTGCGAAGCCGCAAACGGCTCTTGAGCGAACGGACGATTCAGTATGTAGGTTATGCTTCAGCAT
>JBDRTC010000527.1:0-4508 GCA_043824335.1 Planctomycetota bacterium
GAGGTGCGGCAGTACAACTGCCGCACCAACTGGAAATCGGGAGGTTATTCCTCGGCCGCCCCCTAGGCACCTTGCCGATGGCACTGGCCAAGCAGGGGGTCGGCGGCCTACAATCGGAGCCATCCCGTGGAATTCCGGGAAGTAGAACTGCGGAAGTTAGAGGACTGATCCACCAGCCTTTCGGCACGCAGCACGCGAGAACAAGCAGAAGGGAGAACCGTGATGGAAAGGCAAACATCTGCCCGTCAACTGTCTGTGGCCGTTGTGCTCGGATTGGTTTGGACGGCTGCTAACGTCCTGCCAGCGGCTGAAGAAAACTCCGCTGCGCCGCCTGACAGAGCAAAGGCAATCGTCGAAGCGACCGGCATCCAAGGCGGGCTGATCGTACACCTCGGCTGCGGCGACGGGAAGCTGACCGCCGCGCTCGGGGCGGGTGACGCCTACGTGGTGCACGGGCTGGACGCCGACGTGGAGAACGTCGGCCGAGCCCGCCGGCACGTCCAATCGCTTGGGCTTTACGGCAGAGTGTCGGTCGACCAGTTCGAGGGCAAGCGGCTTCCGTACGTCGATAACCTGGTGAACCTGGTCGTCGCCGAGAGCCCGGTCGACGTTCCCATGGACGAGCTTCTCCGCGTGCTGGCCCCCGAGGGCGTGGCATACGTCAAGAAGGATGGCCAGTGGACGAAAACCGTCAAGCCCCGCCCGGCCGAGATCGACGAGTGGACCCACTTCCTGCACGACGCCAGCAACAACGCGGTGTCGGAGGATTCGGTGGTCGGGCCGCCGCGTCAATTGCAGTGGGTGGGGGGACCCCAATGGGCCCGAAGCCACGACCACCTGGCCAGCCTGAGCGCCGCCGTCGCGTCGGGAGGCCGGCTCTTCTACGTCATCGACGAGGCCCCGACCGCCGCGGTCGTGCTCGAGCCGCAGTGGTCGCTCGCGGCCCGCGACGCCTTCAGCGGCGTGGTCCTCTGGAAACGCCCCCTCCCGAAATGGGAGTGGCATCTCCGCGGCTTCCGCAGCGGGCCGAGCGATCTGTCGAGACGCCTGGTCGCCGTCGGCAACCGCGTTTACGTCACGCTTGGCATCGATGCGCCGCTTTCGGCCCTGGACGCCGCAACGGGCGAAACGGTCGCCACGTACGAAGGGACCGGCGGCACGTTGGAGGTCGTCTTCCACGAGGGCACGTTGTTCGTCGTGGCGGGGGACGCGGCCGAACTGGCGGCGGCCAAGGCCCTGCGCCGGGGAGAGCGACCCGGCTTCGCCGAAGTGCGTCCCCAAAGGCCCGCCTATCCGGAGCCGCCGCCGCGGAAGCGCCTCATGGCGATCGAGGCCGAAACGGGCCGCCTCATCTGGAAAAAGTCCGACGCCGATACGGCCGAGCTGATGCCCACCACGCTGGCCGTGAGTGGTGACCGCGTGTTCTTTCAGAACGCCGACGAGGTTCTCTCGTTGAACGCTCAGACCGGGAGCGAAATCTGGCGGGCCGATCGCACCGTGAGCCGCACCCGACCGACGTGGTCGGCCCCCACGCTCGTCGTCTACGGCGACGTGGTCCTCTCCGGCGACCGGGCCGTGGCCGAGAGGGAAACGGAGGGCCCGGACGACCAGCGCAAGGTCCAGTGGATCGTTTCCAGCGCCGGAGGCCAGGCGCCCGTGGGCGAATTGATCGCCTTCTCCGCCGAAAACGGCCAGCGCCTCTGGAGCAGCACGTGCCGCGAATGCTACAACGCCCCGGTCGACGTGCTCGTGGCCGACGGCCTGGTGTGGACCGGCGACATCGTCAGGGCGAAGGACCCGGGCGTCACCCAGGGCCTCGATCCCAAGACCGGCGAAGTCAAGCGGACCCGCCCGAAAGATGACACGTTCTTCACCGCCGGCATGGGCCACCAACGCTGCTACCGGAACAAGGCGACCAGCCGATACCTCGTGTTCGGACGGTCCGGCACCGAGTTCATCGACCTGGCCACGGGGGAAGCCTTTCCACACCACTGGACGCGGGGCACCTGCCAATACGGAGTGATCCCCTGTAACGGGCTGCTCTACGTGCCGCCCAACTCGTGCGCCTGCTTTCTCCAATCGAAGCTCGACGGCTTCCACTGCCTCGCGCCGCAGCGCCCCCCGCAGCCCGAGGCGGAGTCTGAAACAAACCGGCTCCAGCGCGGTCCGGCGTACGATTCCCAGCCTGCGCGCCCCTCATCCCTCGCCCCTCTCCCCTCCGACTGGCCCACGTATCGTCACGACGTAGCCCGCAGCGGCTCGACCAAATCGCCGATCCCGGCCAAGTTGAAGCCCGCGTGGCACGCCGATCTCGGCGGAAGACTAACGAGCGTGGTCATCGCCGAGGGCAAGCTCCTGGTGGCCCAGGTCGACGCCCACACCGTCCACGCCCTGGACGCCGACGACGGCCGGCCGATTTGGACTTTCACCGCCGGCGGCCGCGTCGATTCCCCGCCGACCGTTTCCGAGGGGCGCGTGCTCTTCGGCTCGGCCGACGGCTGGGTCTACTGCCTGCGCGCCGCCGACGGGGCCCTGGCATGGCGGTTCCGCGCGGCGCCCGACGACCGGCGGATCGTCGCCTACGGGCAAATCGAGTCGCTTTGGCCCGTGCCCGGCAGCGTGCTGGTCCGCGACGGCGTTGCCTACTCGACGGCCGGAAGGTCCTCTTACTTGGACGGCGGCATCCGGCTGGTTCGCCTCGACGTGAAGACGGGCCAAAAACTGTCGGAAACGCTCATCGACCATCGCGACCCGGAAACGGGTTTTCAGCGCAAAGACGTCGTGCGCGGCACGACCATGCCCGGCGCGCTCCCCGATGTCCTCTCCTCGGACGGCGAGTCGGTTTTCATGCGGCACACGCGGTTCGACCTGGCGGGCCAACCGCAGGAGCCCACGGTGCCGCATCTTTACAGCGCGGCCGGTTTCCTCGACGACACGTGGTGGCACCGCGCGTACTGGATGGTCGGTTCGATGATGGCCACCAACTACGGCGGGTGGCCGCAGGTCGGCAACCGCGTTCCGGCCGGCCGGATACTGGCCATGGACGACGCGTCGGTCTACGGGTTCGGCCGCAACCAGTACATCCACCACGGGGCCCACGTGGGGATCGACGGGGCCACGGTCTTCCACTTCAACCCCAAGCGCGACGCTGAGCGGCGCTTCACCCAATACCGGGCGTTCGCGATCGACCGCGCCGCGGCGCCGGGCGATGCCGCCGAAAAGACGCCGCCGGGAGCCCGCCGCGGTCCGGCCGCGCCGCCCAAAAAGCACCGCTGGACTCAGGAATTGCCCATTCTCGCCCGGGCGATCGTGCTGGCCCAAGAGAACCTGTTCCTGGCCGGGCCGCCGGACTTCTTTGCCGGTGACGATCCCGTTGGATCGATCAAAGGCACCGAGGGCGGCTCGCTGCTCGTCGTTTCCACTTCCGACGGCGCCAAGCGGGCCGAATACCCGCTCGAAAGCCCTCCGGTCTTCGACGGCATGGCCGCCGCGGGCGGACGTTTGTACCTGGCCACCACGGGCGGTGAGGTCCTCTGCTTCGGCACTGATGAATGAGCGATCCGTGAGGATCGGACAAACGAGTGGAATCGCATATGATACTGCAACCGTTCAAGGTCTCAGCACAAGGAAGGATTTTATGCAGAAGTCAAACGCCGGTCGGGGGTCGCCCTTGGTTTCGTTGTTGTTCTGGCTTGCGCCGCTGATCGGCGTCGCGGCTGAGGAGCCGGCACCGCCTGCCGAGGAGGGCCCGCCCGCGGCGCCGGAGTACACCAGTGTCCGGAAACTGCCGGACGGCGTCACGCTGGCCACGCTCGCCAACGGCCTGACGGTCATCGTCGAGGAGCACCACGTCGCCCCGGTGGCGACCGTCCGCTGTTACGTCAAGAACACCGGCGGGGCGTTCGAGGGCCGGCACCTGGGGGCCGGGCTGAGCCACGTGCTCGAGCACGTCGTCTCCGGGGGAACCACCGCCCGGCGCACGGAGAAGGAGATCGAAAAGATCATCGACACCTTCGGCGGGGCCACGAATGCCTACACCTCGAACCACACGACCGCCTATTACATCAACTGCCCGGCCCGAAACACGATGACCGCGATCGACCTGGTAGCCGATTCGATGCAGCACGTGGCGTTCGAGCCATCGGAATTCGAGCGGGAGCTGAAAGTGGTCCGCCGGGAACTGGCCGACGGCGAGACCAACCGCCGCCGGGTGCAGTGGAAGCTGCTCAGCCAGACGGTCTACACGGAGCACCCCGTCCGGCATCCGACGATCGGGTACCTCGACGTGCTCAATGCCACCACGAACCAGACGATCATCGACTTCTACCACGAGCGTTACGTTCCCAACAACCAAGTCTTCGTAGTGGTGGGTGACGTCGACACCCAGGCGGTGCTCGACGAAGTCGCCCGCCAATGGGCCGGCACGCCCCGGGCGCCCGAGACGTTCGTCCCCATGCCGGTGGAGCCCGAGCAACTCGGTCCCCGGGAGGCCGCCCGGGAGATGGACG
>JBDRTC010000528.1:0-3686 GCA_043824335.1 Planctomycetota bacterium
CTGGTGCTCAAGCGGAAACGACGTCAGCCGGCCGCCGGAAGGGAGCGTCTCCTCGTCGCCCGAGAGCGGCAGGAATTCCATGGGGGGTTTTTTGGGGAAGAGGACGTTGGAGAAGAGGTGTTCGTCGATGCCGGCCAGGTACTCCGCCCCGCTGCGGACGATGATCCGCTTTAGCGGGTGAGCGTGGATCACGTTGAACAGGTAGGTCAGCCCGATCACGTGGTCGAGGTGGGCGTGCGTGAGCAGGATGGTCAGCTCCGGAGTTTCCAGGTAGCGGCCCGCCCGGTACATGGCGGTGCCGGCGTCGAGCATGACCCCGCATTCCGGGATGAGCATGCACGGGGTGTGCCTGCGGTCGTTAGGGTGGTAGCCGGTCGTGCCCAGGAGTACGAGCTTCATGGCATTGCCCAAGAGAGTGGGGACAGAAGGGTTCGGGGTTCAGGGTTCAGGGTTCAGGGTTCAGGGTTCAGGGTTCAGGGTTCAGGGTTCAGGGTTCAGGATTTTGGGTTCCGACGTTTTGCGGCCAAAAATGTGGGGATGGCGAGTTCAGTCTGGGTAACCGGCTGGCTGCTTGCAGGAGGACTTGGCAATGATCTTCGGCCACAGCCAAGATTGTGTAATGAGGAAAAAAGGGAAAGAGGGGAAAAGGGAAATGGAGCCTTTGATTTCTTGTTTCCCCTCTTCCCCCTTTTTCCTTCTTACACATGAATTGGATTGCGATAAACAGTTATCCCTCTGGACAATAGGATAACCGTTTGAAGCAACATTCTGAACCCTGAACCCCGAACCCTGAACCCCAATTGCCGAACCCTGAACTCTCTCAACCCAAACGCCCCATCTCCCCAGAAGCCCGGCCCTCTACCGCGGCGGGCCGAACAACTGCTGGAGCCCTTGGTTGAGGCCGTCTTCGAGCACGTTTTGCGCTGCCTTTTCCAGGAACCGCCGGCTGAGCCGCTCCAGGGCCTTCTGGTCGATTTTCGGCTTCGACAGCGTGCCGTTGATGGGCACTTGAATGGTCTGGTCGCGCAGGGCGGAGTTGACAAGCTCGTCGGTTCCACGCCACTTGGGTGGGATCGGCATCTCGGCGATGATCTTCAGCGACTGATCCAGCCCGACCGAGCCGTGGGTGCGGACCACGAGATCGGGAAACACGAACTCCAGATCGCGGTGATAGATCCGGCCGTCGACCATACGGAAGGAGATGATCGACTCCCGGCTGAGCTGCGCCGGCGAAGCGTGGCCCAGCAACATGGCCAGTTCCCGCACGAGCGGCCCGGGGCCGACCTGGGCCGAGTGAATGATCATCCGGCCCGACAGCTCGCCTTGGGCCGGGTTCTCGAGCGGGATTCGGCAGCCGTCGAGCTCGATGGAAAAATGCCCTTCGGCGGTGGCCACCCCGGCGAGAATCGGGGCGACGTATTGCAGGGCGCTGGCACACATGCGCGGGTTGATTCGCACCCGCTCGGCCACTCGGCCCGGCTCGACGTAGAGCTCCATCGGCTCGGGCGCAAGCCGCACCTGGGAGGCCAGCCGGGCGCGCCCCTCGCTCACGTCGAGCTCGATCGGCCGGATATCGAGCGTGCCGCCGGCCAACCTCGCCTGAAGCTCCCCCGGACCGACCAGGAATCCGTAGGCCTCCGCCCGCATCCAGCCCAGGCCCGCTTGGGCCTGTGCGGCGTCGAGACCGAGCGGGCCCCGGTACGACACCGGGCTGGAGCCGCGGCCGGCCAGCTGGAGGCCGCCGCCGACGTAGGGGACCAGAAGCTCGGTGATTCTCTCCATGTCGTAATCGACTTGTCCGGTGAGTTGGAGGTCGGTTCGGCCGTCGCCCAGGGCGATTTGGCCCCCGGCTTTGACTGCCAGCGTGCTGGAGGTGAGCGCCGCTTGCTCGACCACGAACGATCGGCTTTCGGGCTGGTAGGCTCCGCGGCCCGAGAGGCGGATCTCGGCCTCGTGGATCTGCCGGCCCGAGGCGTGCGTGGCGACCAGGTCGCGAAGGGTCGTCTCGAACGTGGCCGCGGTGGCGCCGGCCGTATGGCGAACTTCGGCGGTGCCGGTGAATTGCCCCAATGCGTTCCACGGAGACGGATTCTCGGGGTCGGCCATCCACTGGCGGAGCCGGTCGAGGCTCCCCCGGTAGGTGAGCGTTCCCGACAGTTCGGGCGGGCCCTCCGCCGGAAGCGTCGAGACGATGTTGCTGGCCTGGGCCGAGAGGCCGCTTGTGGTGAGCGTGGCCGATCCCAATTCCAGGCGCCGCCGGTTGCCGTCCCAAGCGCCGGCGACGGTCAGCTCGGCCTGCGGCTCCACGACATGCCAGCCGGGCCCTTGAATCTCAAGCTCGGCGACGGTGAGCCGTGCCTGGCGAACGTCGACGGCGGTCTTCGAGCCAATGGCCTCGGCGGCCAGCTCGTAGGACCCGGCCAGGTTCCAGTCGTCCATCGCGATCCACGGGCGGAGTCGAGGCGACAGCCTCGCCAGTTGCCCGGTGGAGCGGACCTCCACGGGCCAGGCGGCGGCGCGAAGATCGAGCACCGGCTGCTTGAGCCGGACCTCGACCCGTTCGGAGCCGGCGGTGAGCGTGAGCGCGGCGGTGCTCACTTGGGTGTCGGCGGTGAAGTCGGTCCGGCCGGTTGCCGCCAGCGAGAGAATCAGGCTCTCTTCGGCGGCCGAGGGCTGACCCTCCAGGGCCAGCTCGAAGTTTCGGACCTGGAGTTCTCCGTCGGTTTGGAAATCCTTTGCCTCAGACCGCTGCCAGTTGAACTGGGCCCAGCCGTCGCCGGCCAGGCGCGTGTTGCCGAGGTCGACAAACTGGCCCAACTGGCCGGCCAATTGGCTGAGGTCGAAGCTGGCCGACGCGTCCAACTGTTCGAGCGTGCCGGCCGCGTGGAGCTTGAGGAAGTTGGAGTCGCACTTGAGGCTTTCCACGATCGGGCCTTGTGGGGTTTCGCGCGCGGCCAGGTGGATGAGGACCGGCTGCTGCCAGACCAGTTGACGCCCTTGGTTCACGGCCGCCAGGTTGCCCGCCTCGATCCGCGCTCGCCAATTCATCCCCTGCGGCCCCCGCTCACTGGCGGCCGATAGCTCGAACCGGCCCGACGTGACCTCGGTCCCCTCGCGGATGCGGAGCGTGCCGGGGAGCATGGCCGCCAGCCGGGCCAGATCGAGCCGGCCTTCCAGCTCGAACGTCTGCGCGGGGAGCCAGGCAAGCACGTTTTTCGCCGTCTCTTCGTTGATCGCGAACATGCCCGTTATGCGCGCGGTGCCAGCGTCCGATTCCACGTCCAGCCGGTCGACTTCGACGCGCCCGGCTTGCCGGGCCACCTTGCACGTGACATGAAGGCGATCCAGCTCCACCTGATCGGGGCCCAGGAAGTCGGCAGCCAGCACGAGGTCCTCAGCGGTGACCGTGCCCTCGACGGCCATCGCCTCGAAGAAGCTCGGGGCGCTCCATCGGCAGTCGACCCGCGAGGAGAGACGTCCGGCCAGGCGCATCTTGAGCGCGGCCCGGTCGAAGACCGGCGCGAGCATGGCTAGCGGCAGCCCTTCGGTTTGGACCGACAATTCCTGGAGAACGGTCGGGGGTTTGGCGTCTGCGTTCGGCGAAGGTGCGTCCGGCGTCTGGTTGCCACTGGCGGCCTTGGGCATTTTCAGCTTCACCGAGAAGCTTCCGGGATGCTGTTGGTCGA
>JBDRTC010000529.1:0-3186 GCA_043824335.1 Planctomycetota bacterium
GCCGTCGTCGGCCCCGAAGTAGACGCGCCCGTCGTCCGCGACCGGAGCGAAGCGGACCGGCCCCCCGGCGTAAAATCGCCAGCGCTCGTCGCCGGTCTGCGTGTCGAGCGCCGTGACGGAGTCGTTTTGCGACGAGGCGACGAACATCGTACCGCCGGCGACGATCGGCTCGTATCCGGCGGCGAAATGGACCCTCGGGTCTTCCGGCCAAGCGGGCACAAGGGGCCGATTGTCGCGACGCCACTCGAGGTTGAGCGCCTCGGGAAGCTGCTCCGGCGAAGCCGCGCTTCGGCCAGCGTCGTGTCGCCAGGTGGGCCAGTCGGCCGCGCCAGCGGGAAAAGAGGTCAACAGGATCGCCACCGAGCACGCCGCCGCCGTCCACTTCCACGCGGGTCTCGCACGCTTCATCGGAAAACTCCAGGGTTCCAGGGATTTCGTTCCAACCGCCGGATTGTGCCGATCGCCGGCGCGGTCCGCCGCCGCTCGTGACCATGATAACCGAGCATCCCGGCTTTCAGCAATTGGCAGTCAGCTTTCAGCAGTCAGCAGCAGCCGGTAGTAATCCACGCTGGAGCATTGACCCGGAAGAACCGGTTGGTAAGCTGGATCGTCTGGCGAGCTTGGATCGTGGCTGCATGCCCCGAGTGGTGACCGCGGAGAACGAAAGCGAGAACGACGCGATGAAACGAAATCTTTTGCTTTGGGCGGTGGCGATGTTGGCCCTCTCGTGGTGCGTGCCGGGGCGTTTGGCGGCCGAAGCCCCCGCGAGCAAGCCGAACATTCTCTTCATTTTTGCCGACGACCAGTGCTTCGAAACCATTCACGCACTCGGTCACCCGGTGATCGAAACCCCCAACCTGGACCGGCTGGTCGACTCGGGGATCACCTTCACCGACGCCCACAACCAGGGCTCGTGGACCGGGGCCGTGTGCGTGGCCAGCCGAACGATGCTCAACACGGGCCGGTTCCTCTGGCGCGCCCAGCGCGTCGACAAGCAGGCGGAAGAGGAACGGCAGGCGGGCCGATTCTGGTCGGAATACATGAAGGGGGCCGGGTACGAGACCTACATGACCGGCAAGTGGCACGTCAAGGCCGATCCCCAAAAGGCCTTCGACCACGTGACCAACGTGCGCGGCGGCATGCCCAATCAAACGCCCGAAGGCTACAACCGGCCCCTCGAAGGAAAGCCCGACCCCTGGAGCCCGTGGGACCCGAAGTTCGGCGGCTACTGGAAAGGCGGCAAGCACTGGAGCGAGGTGCTCGGCGACGACGCGGTCGCCTTCCTCGGCAGGGCGTCGAAGCGCGACGAGCCGTTCTTCATGTACCTGGCCTTCAACGCGCCCCACGACCCGCGGCAATCGCCGAAGGAGTACGTCGACAAGTATCCGCTCCAGACGGTCGACCTCCCCGTCAACTTCCTCCCCGAGTATCCGTACAAGGACGCCATCGGCTGCGGCAAAACCTTGCGCGACGAGATGCTGGCCCCCTTCCCGCGGACCGAGCACGCCATCAAGGTCCACCGGCAGGAGTACTACGCGATCATCACGCACATGGACGCCCAGATCGGCCGGATTCTCGACGCGCTCGAGCGGTCCGGGAAGGCCGGCAGCACCTACCTCCTCTTCACGGCCGACCACGGCCTGGCCGTTGGCCATCATGGGCTGGTGGGAAAGCAAAACCTTTACGAGCACAGCGTGCGCGTGCCGCTTTTGATCACGGGCCCAGGCGTCCCCAAGGGCAAACGGATCGACGCGCCCGTCTATCTCCAGGACGTTATGCCGACCACGCTCGAGCTGGCCGGGGTCGAGAAGCCCGAACACGTTCAGTTCCACAGTCTGATGCCGCTCGTGCGCGGCGTGGGCCCCGCGCCGTACGACGCCGTCTACGGTGCATACCTCGACCTGCAACGCTCCGTTACGCTCGACGGCTACAAGCTGATCCTCTACCCAAAGATCGGCAGGGCACGCCTCTACCACCTCCGTGACGACCCCAACGAGATGAACGACCTGGCAGACGATCCCGGCTCCCGGCCGGTGATGAAACGGCTCCTGGCCAGGCTCATCGAGCTTCAGAAAGAGACCGGAGACGAGCTGGACCTGAAGGCGTCGTTCCCGGACCTTTGATGCTTCTCGCTGGATTCTTCCCGGATGCCGGGCGGGGCAAAACGCCGTTGGCGTTTACGGCAACGGTACGCGCTGGCCGGTTCGCTTGTCGGTGGGCATTTGGGCGTCGATCCTGCCGCCGATCTGCTCGAACTGGTCGATCCCCGCCATTTCCAGGATCGTGGGAAAAAAGTCCTCGATCATCACGTACTGATCAGAGCGCGAGCCGGGCTGGCTGACGCCGGGCCACTTGACGATCATGGGCACGCGCACGCCTCCTTCACGGGCGGAGCCCTTGCCGCTGGAAAGAGGCCGGTTGTGCGTGTGCGGCGTGCCGCCCCGGCCATGGGCGCTGAGCCCGCCGTTGTCGGACATGAAAAGCACGATCGTATTGTCCGCAAGCCCGTGCCGTTGGATGTTCGCGAGAATGTCGCCCAGCGACTTGTCCATTCCCTCGACCAGGGCCGCGTACATCGCTTCGGTGTCGTCCAGCCCGGCGTCCTTGTACTTCTGGTAAAAGCGTTCGTCCGGCGCGAAGGGGACGTGCACCGCGTAGTGGGCCATGTAGAGAAAGAAGGTCCTGCCGTCGGCCACGGCCTGATCGACCGCCTTGTTGGCTTCGATGGTCAGAGCCTCGGTGAGAAAGACGCCTTTGCCGTGGTAGGCTTCGAGCCCCGGCACGTCCCAAACGCGGTCGGCGTTGCGCCAGGCGGCGCTCTTCGCCAAGAAGTTCTGCGTGCCCAGGTAACTTCCCGGCCCGCCCGCCGCGTGGCCGCCAATGTTCACGTCGAACCCGAGGTTCCGGGGGTCCGCGCCCGGGGCGCCGACGGCCCCGAAATGGGCCTTGCCCACGTGGATCGTTCGGTAACCCGCCGCTCCATGTTGGGCGTTTGGTAGCGCTGGTTAAGCGGCGTCACCTCCGTATGAAACGGCACGGAGGTGTCTTGCCAGCCCATGTCGTCGACCAGAAAGACCACGATGTTGGGCCGGGCGTGCTGCGAGTCTCCCTCCAAGTCCTTCGCCTGCCCGACGACGGACCCCGCCAGGCAGAGAAGGAGCGTCCAAAACGACGTCCAAACCAGGC
>JBDRTC010000530.1:0-9352 GCA_043824335.1 Planctomycetota bacterium
GGAGCCGATAATCCCCACTCCCAAATTTCCCATGTCAACTCCCCATCCCCTCTCTGGACGGTGTGCTTCGGCCACACCCCGTTGGCGTCGAGCCCCCCTTTTGAAACGACGGCGCTTTACAATCCCCAACCGCCGTTTTAATGTGTTACGGACGGGTGGCATGCCCTCGCAAAGCGTGGGCATGCAGCACGCCACGACATGGCGACGAAAGCGACGCCATGCCACCCGGCCGTAAGAGTAAGGGACGGACATGCGGATTTCAAGCGTCAAGGACCTCCAACTCTTCGATTCCAACTGCATGTTGGGCCGGATCATCGCGCCCAAGCCGGGCTTTCCGCTCTCCGTGGGAGAGCTCTTGGAGGTGATGGACGAATTCGGAATCGCCGAGGCCCTCGTCTACCATGCGATGAGCAAGGAGTACCATCCGGCCGACGGCAACCAAGTGCTTTTGGACGAGATCGCCCAAGCCGGCCGGCTCCACGCCATGTGGGTAGTGATGCCCTCGCACACGGCGGAATTCCCGGAAGAGCGGGAGATGGTTGAGCGGATGGTTGGCCAGGGCATCCGGGCGGCACGAGTCTTTCCCCACGCGGATAGTCACAACTTCTCGCTCAGCCACTGGGTCTCCGGGAAACTCCTCGAAGAGTTGGAATCCAAGAGGGTTCCGCTGTTTCTCGATCAGGAGCAGATCGGCTGGGACACGGTTCACGATCTATGCGAGCGATATTGCAGGCTGCCGCTCGTTTTGACCAACGTCGGATACCGGGTGAATCGACTGCTCTATCCGCTCTTGGAGAAGTTTGAGAATCTCTACGTCGAGCTTTCCAGCTATTGCGGCCACCGGGCGATCGAGGCGATCGTCGAACGCTTTGGGGCCCAAAGACTGCTCTTCGGGACAAGGCTTCCGTATTTCACGCCCGGGGCGGCCATCGGAATGCTCTGCTATGCTGAGATCAGCCCGTCGGACAGAAAACGGATCGCGGGCGACAATCTTAGGGAACTCCTTGGGCGGGTTGGCCAGTGATATTAGATCAAGTCAAATCGGGCTTGCCCCTGGGCGACATTTCCGTGATCGACTGCCACGGGCATCTGGGCCGTTGGCAACTGGTCCACATGGCGAGAAACAGCGTTGCAGAGATGATCGAGACGATGGACCGCCTCGGCATCGACAAGCTCTGCCTGAGCCCCTTCCTGGGCTGCTTCTGCGATTTCAAACGGGGCAACGACCTGCTGGGGGAGGCGATCAAACAGCACCCCGACAGACTCATCGGCCAGATCACCGTCAACCCCAACTACGCCGACGAGGTTCTGCCGGAATTGGAACGGTGCGAGCACGAGTACGGCGTGCGCATGCTCAAGATTCACCCCTTTTGCCACGAGTACCCGGCCAACGGCGAAGGGTATCGCGGCGTGTGGGAATACGCCCACGAGAAAGAATTGGTCGTTCTCACGCACACTTGGGAGTCGGACGGCAACTGCGCCCCCGCGATGTTCGGGAAGATCGCCGCGGAGCACGCCGGCGCCAAGATCATCCTGGCGCATGCCGGCGTTACCCAAGAGGGGTGCCGGCAAACGATCGAGGTCGTCAGAAAGCACGAGAACCTCTTTCTCGACACGGCAAGCTCACAGCCCCACGTCGGGATGATCGAGAGGTTCGTTCGGGAGGTGGGAGCCGACCGCGTGCTGTTCGGGTCCGACATGCCACTGTTGGAACCGGCGGCCCAGTTGGGGAGAATCGCGTACGCCAGGATCACCGAGGAAGAAAAGGAAAAGATTTTTGGGCTCAATCTCAAGAGGCTGTTGGGAATATGACTCGTTTGCACGTGTTGTTCTGGATGGTAGCTGTTCTCGCAGGTTCCGCGGCCACGGAGGCCCGGGCCCAGGGGTATCCGCCCGAGGAAGCCGCCGGGCGAATGACGTTCGCGGAAGGGTTCTCGGTCCAACTGGTCGCCAGCGAGCCGGAGGTGCGCCAGCCGATTCTGGTGAAGTTCGACGACCGCGGCCGCCTCTGGGTGATCCAGTATTTGCAGTACCCCAACCCGGCGGAACTGAAGCGGGTGCAGGTGGATCGGTACTCGCGACCGGTTTATGACCGCGTTCCCGAGCCGCCGCCCTTCGGGCCGAAGGGGGCCGACCGCATCACCATCCTTGAAGATACCGACGGCGACGGCGTCGCCGACCGCTTCAAGGATTTTGTCACCGGCTTGAACCTGGCGACCGGAGTCGCCTTCGGGCACGGAGGCGTCTTCGTGATCCAGGTGCCGTATCTGCTCTTCTATCCCGATCGAAATCGCGACGACGTGCCCGACGGCGATCCGGAAGTCCTGCTCAAGGGCTTCGGCATGGAAGACGCCCAGGCGCTGGCGAACCATTTGACCTGGGGGCCCGACGGCTGGCTCTACGGCCTGAACGGCAGCACGACCACGTGCAAGATTCGCGGGATCGAGTTCCAGCAGGGTGTCTGGCGTTACCACCCGATTACCAAAGAGTTCGAGCTCTTCTGCGAGGGAGGCGGAAACGTCTACGGCATGACGTTCGATGCCCACGGAAACCTCTTCTACAGCTCCAACGGCACGCGTCCCTCGTGGCACGGTGTGCAGGGGGCCTATTATCACAAGGCGTTCGGCAAGCACGGCGAGCTGCACAATCCGTACGCCTATGGATACTTCCAGTTCGTGCCGCACGAGAACTACCGCGGGGGGCACGTCACTTGCGGCGGCAACTTCTATTACGGAGACTCTTTTCCGGCGAGTTTTCGGGGCACGTACATCGGCACGAATCTCCTGTCGCACGAGGTGCACTGGCACAGCTTCTACCCGCGTGGCTCAACGTTCCGGTCCAAGCGGGAGGGGGAGCTGTTGATTTCCAACGACACCTGGTTTGCCCCGGTCGACCTGACGATCGGCCCGGACGGCGCCGTGTACGTCTGCGACTTCCACGACAAGCGGACCGCCCATCCCGATCCCGACGCCGACTGGGACCTGACCAACGGCCGCGTCTACCGGGTCCAGGCCGTGGGGGCCAAGCCGACTCCGCACGTCGATCTCAACACGCTTTCGAGCGACGGGCTGGTCGACCGGCTCTCCGACACCAACGGCTGGTACGTGCGCCTGGCCCGGCGGATTCTGGCGGAGCGTCGCGACCCGGCCGTCATCCCCCGGCTGCGGAAGATGGCACTGGAAAGCCCCGGCGACCAGCTCGCCCTGGAAGCCCTCTGGGCGCTTTACGCGAGCGGCGGCTTCGACGATTCGGTGGCCGAACGTCTCCTGGGGCACCGAAGCGCCCCAGTGCGAAGCTGGACCGTGCGTCTGCTGGGCGACGCCCGGGCCGTCTCTCCGGCGATTCAGGCCCGGCTCGTCGAGCTTGCCCGGACCGAGCCGAGCCCCGTCGTCCGAAGCCAATTGGCCTCGAGCGCGAAGCGACTCCCCGCCGATCAGGCGCTGGCCATCCTCTGGCAACTCCTCCTTCGCGACGAAGACATTGAAGACCCGCACGTTCCTCTTTTGCTCTGGTGGGCCGTGCAGTCAAAGGCCGTCGCGAACCAAGCCCGCGTGCTCGACCTGTTGACCTCGCCCGAGGCCTGGAAGGCCCCGCTGGTTCGCGACGTGATCCTGGGCCGGCTCACGCGCCGCTACGCCGCCGAGGCCACCGAGGAGACGCTCGCGGCGTGCGTCCGGCTCGTCGCCACCGCCCCGAACGACGCGGACCGCGACCGGATGATCGCCGCGCTGGACGAGGGCCTCACGGGGGAGCCGATCGAGTCGGTCCCACCAGCGTTTCGCGAGATGGTGGCCGGGCTGGTCGACCTCGGTTCCACAACCGACGTACACCGGCTCCGCCTCGCCGTTCGTTTTGAGGTGCCCGGCGCACACGACCGGGTCGTCCGGATCGCCACCGACGGCCAAGTGCCCACGGGCGTTCGCGTGTCGATGGTGTCGATCCTGAATCAGATGGGAAAGCCGGAGTGCGTGCCCGCGCTCTTGTCGCTCTTGGAGTGGGAGGAACAGCACGACGTCGAGGTGGCGGCCGTCCAGGCGGTCGCCCGGTTCGACGACGACCGCGTTCCGGCCAAGGTGCTCAAGGAGTATCCCCGTTTCAGCGACAAGCTCAAGTCGCTCTGCCGGCGAACCCTTTTTAGCCGGGACACCTGGGTCCTGGGCTTTCTGGGCAAAGTCGATCAGGGGGAGTTCGACCCCGAAATCGTCGCCGTCGAGGAGCTTCGCGGCCTGGAAGTCTACGGCGACGAAGAGATCGATGCCCTGGTCCAGAAGTATTGGGGAAAGGTCACCCGGGGAACCCCCGAGGAGAAGCTTGCCGACATCCGCCGTTTCAACAACGATCTTAGGGCATTTGCCGGCAGCGCCCGGGACGGCTATCCGCCGTTCAAGGAACATTGTGCCAACTGCCACAAGCTGTTCGACGAGGGAGAGGACATCGGGCCCGACCTGACCACCGCCAACCGGAAGGACCAGGATTACATGCTCATCAGCATGGTCGATCCCAGCAGTTACATCCGCAGCGAGTTCCTTTCCGTTCAAGTGGTCACCGAGGACGGGCGGATCCTCACCGGCCTGGTGACCGAGGAGACGCCGACCGGGATCACGCTGGTCGACTCTCAGCGTGAGTACGTTACGATTGCCCGAGAGAACATCGACGAAATCGTGCCGTCCCAGATATCGCAGATGCCCGAAGACCTGCTGACGCCCCTCGAGCCCCAGCAACTCCGCGATCTGATGGCTCACCTGCGAAGCGACGGTCCTGTTCCGGAACAGACCGCAGGGGCGAGCGGCCCGTAATCTCGGGGCGGGCACGAAAATGATTGTGCAGCACGTAGCCGTTGAACCGTCGAAAAGATAAGGAGCCTCGCGATGTCTCATCCTTCCATTTCCCGTCGCCGGTTCCTGGCCGGCGCGTCGGCCGCCGGTATCGGGTTTGCCCGGGCCGGCAAGCTCCTGGCCGACGAGCCCGCGGCCGACGTTGCCGCCGATCCCGACAAGGCCCTGATCGCCATCACGTTGGACCTGGAGATGTCCCGCCACTACCCGACCTGGGACGTGATGCACTGGGACTATGAAAAAGGAAACCTCAACGAGCCGGCCAAGCAGTACACCCGCGAGGCCTGCCGGCGCGTCAAGGCCAAAGGGGGCGTGCTCCAGTCGTTCGTCCTCGGGCGTGTGTTCGAGCAGGAGAACGTCGACTGGCTCAAGGAAATCGTCGCCGAAGGCCATCCCGTGGGAAACCACACGTACGATCACGTGAACGTCTGGACCAAGAGCACCGAGAGTCTCCAGTTTCGCTTTCAGCGGGCCCCGTGGCTGATCGAAGGCAAGACGCCCCGCGAGGTGATCCTGGAGAACATCCGCCTGACGGACCTGGCGATGAAGACCCGGATCGGCGTCGCCCCGGTCGGCTTTCGCACGCCCGGCGGAAACGGTTCCGGACTGATCGGCCGCCCCGACGTCGAGCAGATGATGCTCGACTCGGGTTTCACTTGGGTCAGCAGCATGGCCAAGAGCGTGCCCATCAAGCCCGAGAACCCGACCGACGAGGATTTCCAGCGCGTCGCCGAGGCCCAAAAGGACAGCCAGCCCTTTGTCTACCCCACGGGCCTCGTGGAGATTCCGATGAGCCCTCTGGGCGACGTCGCCTCGTTCCGCCGCGAGAAGGAGAAATGGAAGATTGGCGACTTTCTCAAGATGATCGAGCGGTCCGTCGAGTGGACCATCGAGCACCGCGCCGTGTTCGATCTGCTGGGACATCCTTCGATCATGTACGTGGAGGACCCCGAATTCCGGGCCTACGAGCTGATCTGCGACATGGTCAACCAGGCGGGCGGCCGGGCTGCAATCGTCGGCCTCGACACGATCGCCCGCCGCGTCAAGCTGCGGCACAAAACGGTTGCCTGACTATTGGTGCCGTCACCTTGTTTCAAACCAGAGGGAGAACGAGCCATGGCAAAGCATCCAAAGCGTAACGAAAGAGGTGAACGGCGCGGGTTTCTGGCGGGCGCGCTGGCGGCAGTGGCAGCGGGCGTGTTGGCGTTTCTTGTGCCGCGGTCGGCCCGGGCACGCGCGGAGGGGAAGTCAACGGCGAAGCGGACCGGCCTCACTCCCGGAGGGCTCCCCCCGGCCGACTCCGGCTACACGCAGGGAATCCTCGCTGAAGGCCGTCGTCTGGTGTTCGTCTCCGGCCAGGGGCCCGACGATCTCGGCGCCGACATGGAGACGCAGCTTCGCCAGACTATGGAGAACATCGCCAAGGTCCTCGCGGTGGCCGGGGCGTCGTTCGAGAACGTCGTCATGCTCCGCGGCTACTTCGTCCACCTCTCGCGCGATTTGCCCGTGTACCGCAAGGTCCGCCAAGACTATCTCAAAAAGCCCTATCCGGCCTCAAGCTGCGTCGGCACGACCGAATTGGCCATCCCCGGGCTGGAGATTGAAATCGAGGCAACGGCGGTGGTTTAGCAGCCCGTTGAAAAAGGGCGCCACTGCTGGCTCGCCCGGCAGTGCCGTGCAAATTCTCTGGAAAATCACTGCCGGACAAGCCAGCAGCGGCATCCAAATCGCGACGCCTTTTTTGGCCTGACGGGGGGGCTTATATGCCCCTCGGATAGGGACTATCGATCGGTCTTGTTGGGCGATTTTTGCCGATCACCGCCCTCAAACAAACCGGAATCGTCCCCGGCTCACCCAAGTTTTCTTGACAAATATTTTGGAGGAAGGCGAAATGATTGCTTGACACGGCCGACAATTCGGTCAGAATCATCTAATGCTGGGGAGGGGTGTGTTGCATCCGTCCGGGCAGGGGGCACTTGTCTTCAGCGCTTTGCTGTGAAGAAAGCAGTGCTGTCGTTTATCGAAATGGTTCTTTCCTTATCTCTTTTCAAAGTAGGAGTGTGTCCCATGAACTCGCGCAGTCGGAGCGGATTTACACTCGTTGAACTGTTGGTGGTCATTGCGATCATCGGGATCCTGATCGCCCTGCTCTTGCCGGCGGTGCAGGCCGCCCGTGAGGAGTCACGTCGGGCGCAGTGCTCCAACAACATGAAGCAGCTTGGACTCGCGTTGCACAACTACCACGATGCGCACAAGGCGTTCCCCTACGCGGTCGCGGGGGGCGGGTCGTTCACAGCGGGGACTGCGACTCCCGCTTCCGGCCGTGTGCTCAACCACAAGGGTTGGCTCCTGGTGCTTCCCTTTTTTGAGCAACAGGCGTTGCACGACCAAGTGAACTTCAACGTGGCCACCGGCGGCTACGATCGCGGCGGCAAAGGGTACGTGGGCGGCCTCGCCCCGGGCGCTGCCGGCAACACCAACGACATTATCTCGGGCACGTCGCTCAACGCGTTTCTCTGCCCGTCGGACGCCAATCCAACGCATTACACGAACCCGAACAGCCCCCACTACTCGATCTCCCCCGGCACGACGACCCAGTTGGGAGCCTACACGAACTACGACTTCAGCGTCCGAAGATCGTCGTCGTGGGCCAACACGTGGGCTAGAGACTCCAAGAGATCGCGGCGCATGTTCGGCCCGGAGTCCTCAGGGAAGTTCCGCGACATAACCGACGGAACGAGCAACGTCGTGGCTGTGTGTGAGACCCTTCGTTCAACCTGGAACGGCGTGTCGCAGACGTGGGCCTACGCCAAGTGGGTCGGAAACGGCGTCGACCTCCAGTACTCGCGGGGCATCAACTTCAACCTGTGTTGCGCATGGGACAGCCCGCCGTTCCAGCGAGCCGGCGCTCGCAGTAGCCGCTTGGGTGACTGGTCGACGGCCGGAAGCCTGCACCCCGGTGGGGCTCAGTTCACGCTTGGTGACGGGTCCGTGCGTTTCATTAGCGAAACCACCAACCAAGCCGTTCTCAACCGGCTGGCCTACATTGCGGACGGCAACCCCGTCGGGAACTTTTGAGCTTTCGTCCGGCGGCGACGAGCGGCCCCGAATGGTCGACGTCCGGCGTGGCCGTCGGCCTTCCGGGCTGTCGTCGTCGCCGATGTAGTTTTGAATTGGAGCGACTCGAAAAAAGGTCGGCTTTCGCCCGCCGCTCGCCAATCGGCCGTATGACTCGATGCTGTCGGATACTCACGCTGAATCGCGGAAAGGAGCCCTCGCAATGACGAATCGAACACCTCTCACCCTTCTAATGCTCCTGGTTTGTGTTGTGTTCTCTGGTTGCTCCGAGGGCGGGCCTCCGCCGCTGGAGGTTTACCCCGTCACTGGCACTGTCCGTCTGGACGGAGAGCCGATCGGAGGCGTTTCCATCGCGTTTGTTCCCGATGGCGGAGCCGGAGGCGGGGGGTTTGCGGTCTCCGACGACGCGGGGAAGTTCTCCCTGAAATCAAACGACCAACGCGACGGCGTTCCCGCAGGCAAGTATCGTGTGCTGTTCACGAAGATGACGATGCCGGACGGCTCGCCGATCCCCGAGGGAGAGATGGCGGCCGACGTCGGGGCGGAGAACAGCCTGCCGGAGATCTACAACGACCCGGGGAGCACCAGCATTACGGCTGACGTCAAGGCGGGAGAGAACCCCCCGCTCGAGTTCGACCTGCAGTCGTCACAATAGGCGTTCCCCCGGCTCACCCAAGTTTTCTTGACAAATATTTTGGAAGAAGGCGAAATGATTGCTTGACACGGCCGACAACTCGGTCAGAATCATCTAATGTCGGGGAGGGGTGTGTTGCATCCGTCCGGGCAAGGGGCACTTGTCTTTAGCGATTTGCTGTGAAGAAAGCAGTTCTGTCGTCTATCGAGATGGTTCTTTCCTTATCTCTTTTCAAAGCAGGAGTGTGTCCCATGAACTCGCGAAGTCGGAGCGGATTTACACTCGTTGAAGTGTTGGTGGTCATCGCGATCATCGGGATCTTGATTGCCTTGCTGCTCCCGGCGGTGCAGGCCGCTCGTGAAGCCGCACGGCGATCGCAGTGCGCGAACAACCTGAAGCAATTCGGATTGGCCGCGCACAACTACCACGACACTTTCAAGGTTTTCCCGCCAGCGCTGTTGAACTCGGGGCGGATGTGTAATGCGGCCACAAACCCCAGTTGGGGCGTGGGTCCGGGCACGTTGAATACGACGGGATGGACCATGCTCCTGCCGTTTTACGAACAACAGGCTATCTATGACCAGTGGGATTTCAATCTTCCTTCCAGCGTGTCCGTCAGCAACGCGAGTTGGTGCTCAAACATACTGCCCCCCGTCGGCACGAGCGACAAGAATGCGCCCCTTGTGGGCACGCGTTTGAGCGTGCACGAATGTCCGTCAAACGACGACAGTGGGGAGCGAAGGGAACTGCTTAACAGCGGTTTCTATGACATCCGCAATGCTTACCGAAGCAGCTACGTTTTCTG
>JBDRTC010000531.1:0-8161 GCA_043824335.1 Planctomycetota bacterium
CTTGTCAGCCAGTGTCCGTCTTGCACGGGACCCAGCGGAATGCTCTGGCTGACAAGCAGCCAGTGCCACCCACGAACTCGAATTTGACAGACCACTACTGGACTCTTACAAAAGTCCAGCTACTAGATAACCGAACTCCCCGTTTCGGGCAAGCCGAAGAGGCGGAAACAAAAAACGGCGGGCCACCGTCGGGGCGACCCACCGCATCGATCAGAATCGGGACTCGTCATGCCCCGTTACTCCATGACAATCGCCTCGCTGGGGCAGGTGTCGACGCATTGGCCGCAGTCGCTGCAGGTGTCCTCGTCCACCACGGCGACGTCGTCCTTCAGCTCGATGGCCTCCACGGGACACTCGTCGATACACGCTTCACATCCGGTACACTTTTCCGGGTCTACCTTGGCAGGCATTGATGAAAACTCCCCATCGATTCAGTGAGTACAAGAAACGCAACACGGTCTATCAGCCGGCACGCGTCGGCGGCGGAAATCGTGAGAATAGCAACTTGGCCCCGCCTTGGGAAGCAAGAAAACGGGCTTCCCGACAAGAAAATCCGCCCTGCCGGCTTGCCAAGAGTCGGTCCGAAATCGGCGCTTCCGGCTCGGGGCCGACGTGCCGTCGGCCGCTAAACCGTGATACGCCGGGCCCTACAAGAAGAGGGACCGTTCGCAGGGTCGCACGCCCACGTTGAACCGTCTGCTTCCTCGACAGCCTGCCTGGGTTGTATCGCGCAGCTTATCGGGTATCTTTGGTCGCCAACGCCCCTCAACCCGTTGCCCTGAGAGATCCCAGCCATGAGCCGGTTTGCCGTCCGTGCTGCGCCGAACGCGCTCGTTCTGCTCTGTTTTGCCGGCTGGTCCGCCGCGGCTCCCTGGCACCATCCGCTGTACCTCGACGGGGGCGGCTATTGGCACGGCCGGATTCCGGTGGTCTTGCACAACGAAGGGGACCTCCCCGTCCAAGGCGAACCGGTGGAGATCGCGATCGGGAGCGGCCCGGGCGAGGCGGCGCTGGAAGGACAAGCGGCCGAGGCAATTCGCGTCTCGAACGAGCAGGGCGTGGAGATGCTCTTCGGCTTGATCGATCCTGCCGGCGCTCCCGTCACGCACGGGCCGATCCCGGCCGGGAGCAAACTCGTCGTTCCCGCCGAGTGCGCCGCGAAGGGAACGGCCGTCTATTACGTCTACTTCGACAACCCGTCGGCCGGCCGGGTGCCCGATTTCCTTTCGGCCCGAATGGGGCTCGTCAACGGCGACGTCGAACTCGGCGACTCGGCGGCCCCAAACGGTTGGAAACATGACCAGCCCGACGACCAGCACCGGGCAAGCTGGACGAACGAGCATCCCCAGTCGGGCCGGCGGTGCCTGAAAACCGTGGTCGCCGACCAAGCCGAGCCGACCTGGATCGCCACGCGGCAGCACGGCATCCACGTAGCCGGCGGGGCGAAGTACGTCATGCGGGCGTGGGTCAAGGCCGAGGCCGTCGAGGGCTTTGCCGGCTGGTACCTCCACGTGGGCAATCGCCAAGACCCCATGCTCATCGCCCCCACGCTCTCCGGCGGCGACGGAACCTACGACTGGAAACAGGTCGCCGCCGAGTTCACCGCCCCGGAGGAAGCCAACCTGGCCGACCTGGGCACCGTGCTGCGCGGCACGGGCACCGCCTGGTTCGACAACGTGACGCTGGAGCGTGTTGAGCCGGGCAAGCTGCGCGCGGAAGCGGGTGGGCCCGAGCGGGCCGTGCTCCGGGAAGTCGGCCTCGACGCCCCCTGGTACCCGGGCCGGCCCGGCGACCAGATCACCGGAAACCATCGGGCCCTGGTCCGCGTGTTCAATTTCGCGGACGAGGCGACCGGACGGCCCAGCGTGTCGATCGACCTCGGGAGGCTCGAAGCCCGAATGCGGGGCCGGCTCCGTCGGGAGTCGATCCGGGTGACGCTCGCCGGCGAACCGGTCGAGCATTTCCTCTACGGCGATCTCCTCTTGTTCGAGGGAAGCGTGCCGGCCCATACGGCGAACTGCTATTACGTCTACTTCTCCGACAAGCCGCGGACCCGCTCGGACGACTCCGACAATCGAGACGCCGCCGCGTCGATCGTTGCCGCGGGGAACCTCGTCGAGAACCCGGGCTTTGAGCGAGGCGAGGCGTTGCCCGACAACTGGTCGGCCGGCGGTCCGCCCCAAAGCGCCGACGGCGTTTTGTACGGCTCCGACGACCCGGGCCGCAAATCCTTGGGCAAACGATCGGCCCGGATGCACGTGCCGCACGACGTTCAACCCACGTGGCGCGGCTGGCAGCAGGGCGTGCCGGTTCGGCCCGGGCGAACGTACCTGTTGGCCGCCTGGGTCAAGTGCGACGACGTCCGCGGCGGCGACGTCCAGCTGCACGCCCATCGCCACAGGGCCGACGGCTCCCTCTCCGAGCACCATCCCATGGTCAGTTGCGGACCGTCCATAAGCGGCACCACCGATTGGACGCTCCTTTCCGGCCGGTTCACCATGCCCGAGGATACCGTCAACTTCCGCATCCACCTCACGATGAACGCCACGGGCACCGTGTGGCACGACGGCGTGCTGTTGACCGAGATCGTCCCGGGCACGGTCGTCCGGTTGGAAGGACGGCCGCTCGAGCAGGCCGCCCCGTTCAGCCTGTGGCAGGTTCCGGCGGTGGTCAAGGTCTTCCAGGACGACCCGGCGCCGCGAGAGACTTCGCCGGCTCGGATCTCGGCCGCGCGAAACGAGAAGGAGCCGCTCCAATTGGCCGTGCGTAGTGCCCGGGAATTGCGGGGCGTGCGGGTCGAGGTCGATCCGCCGACGGGGCCCGAGGGCGCGAACTTGGACGACCTGGAAGTCAACGTGGTGGGCTACGTGCCAATCGACCATCCGACCAGCTACTACCAATCCGACAGCCCCGAGTGGCGCCGCAAGATCCCCACGCAGCCGGGCCGAAGCGACGGTTGGCCCGGGGCGTGGCCCGACCCGCTGCTCCCCCGAAGCACGTTCGACCTAGCGGCCAACACGACGCAGCCGGTCTGGATCACCGTCGGCGTGGGCAAAGACGCGCCCGCCGGCGACTACTCGGGCACGGTGCGGCTGGTGTGCGAAGGGGAGTGCGTGGCGGAGGCACCGTTCGTGGTCCACGTGTGGGATTTCTCGCTCCCGGATGAAAGCCACGTGGCGGCGATTTACGATGTCCGGCTTGGGCCGGGTGGTGAGTTCTGGGGCAAGCCCATCGAGGAACTCTATCCGGAAATCGTGCGATTCATGGCCCGGCGGCGACTCTGCCCCGACACAATCCATCCTGCCCCGGTCATCAAGGTCGAAGATGGACGGCTGGTCGCCGACTTCACCGAGTTCGACCGAATGGCGGAAGTCTACTTCGACGAGCTGAAGCTTCCCTTCGCCTACACGCCGTGGCAGTTCTACCTGTTCGGTTGGGGGCATCCGCCGAAGACGCTCTTCGGCCAGCGGCCCTACCCGGGCGATCCGCCCTACGAAGGGGCCGACCGGAGCACGCTGCGACCGGAGTACAAGAAAACCTACCAGACGTGTCTGAAGGCATTTTGGGACCACCTGAAGGAGAAGGGCTGGGAAAAGAAGATCGTGCTCTACATCTCCGATGAGCCCTTCGACCACCACGAGCACATCCGCGAGCAGATGAAAGCGCTCTCGGACATGATCCACGAAGTCGACCCGCGGATCCCCATCTATTCGAGCACCTGGAAGCACGTGCCCGAGTGGGACGGGTACCTCGACGTCTGGGGCATCGGCCACTACGGCCGGGTTTCCACGGAGAAAATGGCGGAACTTCGGGCGGCGGGGGATCGGCTCTGGTTCACCACCGACGGGCAGATGTGCACCGACACACCCTACTGCGCCGTCGAGCGGCTCCTACCGCACTATTGCTTCAAGTACGGCGTCGAGGCGTACGAGTTTTGGGGCGTCGGCTGGTTGACCTACGATCCCTACCAGTTCGGCTGGCACTCGTTCATCCACCAGACCAGCGAGCCGGGCCGCTCCACTTGGGTCCGCTATCCCAACGGCGACGGCTTTCTCCTCTACCCGGGCGCGCCGGTCGGACATTCGGGCCTGGTCAGCTCCCTCCGGCTGGAGCAGGCCCGGGAGGGCGTCGAGGACTACGAATACCTCTTCCTACTGCGTCATCTCGTTACGGAAGCCAAGTCCGCCGGCCGCGACACCAGCGAAGCCGACGCGGCCATGGCGCTCGCCGCCGAGCTGGTCACCATCCCCAACGCCGGCGGCCTCCGCTCCAGCCAGATCCTCCCCAACCCGGAGGCGGTTTACCAAGTGCGCCGAGCCCTGGCCGCCGCGATCGAGAAGCTGGCGCGATAGCCTCCCCGCAACGTCCGTTCAGGACGGATCCGCCGAGAGCGCCAACTCAATCTCCATGACCCGGTGGCGCTGGTTCGGGTCGAGGTAGAGCTTGCGCATCGTTTTGAGCGTATCGTGGCGGACGTGGTGTGACTTGCTCTCGAACTGGAGGTCTTCGGCCTGGTCGATCTTTTCCAAAAGCGACCTCGCGACGATCATCACCCGGATCTTGTTCATGCGAACGTCGCGGTGCTTCTCGCAGGTGACGCCGAACACGTAAGACGCGGTTCGGGTCGGCACGCCCATCGAAGCGGCGAGGAATCCTTCGGCGAACTGTCCCGAAAGCTCGTTGAGGATCGAGTTGAGCACGATCCAGGAGTCCTTTTCGGGGAGCCGCAGGAAGGGCTCGGTGGCGGTCGTCTTGCGAGCGGCGCGAAGGACCAGCCGCTTTCCGTGCTCGTTGCCGAGCAGGATCTGGCCGAGGTCCGTCTCGCCGAGGGTGCGGATCTTCAACCTGCCGGTTTCCACGTAGTTCAGGGTGAAGTTGACGCGCGTCATGAAGTGCCGGGACTTCCAGACGGCTCTGGCTCGCCAGTAGGTCACCAGCACGATGCACAACGTGCCCAGGGTGACCACCTGTTCCCAGTAGTCGCCCAGGAACTCTGTTACGATCTCGAACAACACGTTTCAACCTCCCCTCTTTCGCGGCTTTCAGCAGTCAGCCATTTGCCGCCCGTCAAAAAAGAACCCGGGATACCGCCGCTTTGCCACAGTTGTTAAATGTGTCGAAATCACAGCCGCGATGCCCCTGAGAATGGGCCGAGTCCGTAGCGTATCACATTTTATGCCAACTGGTTAGGAATGTCCATCTGAGCGAAAAGGAGACAAGTCAGTCAACCACAGTACACAGTCATGCGCGAAGCCCCTGGATTGTGGGCGTTTTCACAGTTGAGTGTCTTCTGGTTCGACCGTGGCCCGGCGCGGCAACGTTGGGTTACCTCCCAAGAACGCCCCGGCACCCGTGCTTCCAGGACATAATCTTTGACCAAATAACGGGGGCTTGGGATAATAGAAGGGTCCTCCGCGCGGGCCAGACGAGGGGGTGCGTGACAGACAGCGGACACAGAGACGGTATCGCAATGGCAAAAACCGGCGTTCGGAATTCCCCGCGGCGGCGGGGGCTCTCTCGGCCCCTTCGGGTCGAGCCGCTTGAAGAGCGTACGTTGCTCGCCGCGGGCGGCTGGTCGGGCACGGTGATTCACGATGCCAGCGGCAACCTGTTCACCATCGATCTCGACGGTGGAATGGCGCTGGAGTACGTGGGCACGACCGATCTGGAAATGTACGACATGGCCTTCTCCCCTCTGGGGGAGTTGTACGGCATCAACGACCCATGGTGGGGGTCCAGCGAGCTTTACACGTTCGAGGTCGATTTCGAAAGCTCGACCCCGTCGGTCACCACCAATTTCCGCGGCACGATCACCATGGGGCAGGGGCAGGGCATCTACGTCAACTCGGCAAAGTTCAACGGCGCCGGCGAACTGCTTGCGGCTGGCGTTGACCAGTCCGGCCGGAACTACCTGTTCAAGATCAATCCCGACACGGGCGGAGCCCAGCGCGTGTTGGCGCTGGATGCGCACGAGTCGGCCGGCGACCTGGCGTTCGACACTTTTGGCAACCTCTACCTCACCACGCGCTCCGGCAACCTCTTGCGGATTCCCCCGGGGATGGATTCGTACGAAGTGGTCGGGCAGACGCAATACTCCGACTTCTTCGGGCTCATCTACGGCCCCGCGCCTTTGATGTACGGCTTTCGGGAGGCGAGAGGGGTCTACGAGATCGATCCGGCCACCGGGGAGGCGACGCTGGTTACCCAGCTAACCCATCCTCAGCTCGACTTCGTGAACGGTGCGGCCACTGTGTTTCAGCCGCCGACCGATTTGGGGGAAGTCGACTTCCGGGAATTGTTGAACGAGGAACCCATCCTGGGAGAGCTGTGGTACCGGGTCGAGCCGACCCGCGACGCGGTCTTCACCGTCGATCTGGCGAACGTGGCCCCCGGCGCCCAGATCGAGCTGAGCCTGTATCAGTTCGACGCGCTGGGTGTGCTGGACCAGTTGCCCACGCAGGACCTGGGCGATCTGCGTCTGGACTACGAGGATACAGTCCCTGGCGCCGAGTACTTTGTCAGGATCATCGGGGCCGACGCGAACCTCGACGTGCGCGTGGCCAACCTCGTGAAGCCGACGGGCAACGGCGCCGTCGTCTACGGCACGGAAGAGAACGACACTTTTGCGTTCGCGCCCGGCCCGCCGTACACCGTGATGATCAACGGCGTCAACTACCCGTACAATTTCAGCTCCACTAACATCGTCACCGTAACCTTCGACGGGGGCATCGGCAACGACACCGCCGACCTCACCGGATCGAAGAAGACGGACACCGCCACGTTGAGCCTGGCGTCGTTCTCCGGGAGCGCGACCAGCCGGAGCTATTATCGGGTTGAGGTGAGCAACACGGCGAAGATCAGCTTCCGGGGGGCGGGAGGCACGGATTCGGCCACGCTAACCGGATCGGGCTTCGCCAATGCGGTCACGCTTGCGCCGAAGTCGGCCACGGTTGCCGGATCAAACTCCTGGGTGCAGGTGACCGAGGTGCCGACGATCAGCGTCGACGCGGCCGGGGGCGCCGACTCGGCCACCTTCAACGGCACGAGCGGCAACGAAACGGCCGATCTTCGATACCTGGAAGCCGATTTCCAGGGGAGCGGCTTCTCGACGAGCATCGCGAACGTGGAAACGATCTCCGCCCATGCCGGCGGCGGGTACGACACGGCGACCTTCTCCGACTCGCCCCAGCAGGATGCGTTCGAGGCAACTCCTGCCTTGGCCTCGCTCACCGGTCCGGGATTTTCCCTTTGGGCCGGCGGATTCGACCAGGTGCGCGCGGAAGCCACCCCGGGCGGCGGCGACGTGGCCACGTTGCGCGACGACCCCGCCGGGCAGGACACTTTCGAGGCCCGGCCCGGGTACGGCAGGCTCGTGGGCGCGGGGTTCGACAACGAGGCCGTGTCGTTCCGCGACGTGCACGGGTTCTCGACCGCCGGCAACACCGACCAAGCCTTCCTGTACGGCGACCCCGGCGAGACGAACACGTTCGAAGCCTGGCCCCAAGAGGCCGAACTTTCCGGTGCCGGGTATTTGAACGGGGCGAATTCGTTCCGCTACGTCCACGCCTTCGCGACGGCGGGCGGCACCGACGTGGCCCGGCTGCACGACGACCCTGCCCAGGCCGACCGGTTCAGAGCCTGGCCCCACCAGGCCATTCTCTACGGCGCCGACTACTACAACCGGGCGAAGTTGTTCCGCTACGTGTACGCCGACGCGACGCCGGGCGAACGCGACGTGGCCCAGTTGTACGACGATCCGACCCAGCAGGACACCTTCGAAGCCTGGCCCGACCGGGCGATACTCGAAGGGCCCGGGCACGAGTACCGGGTGAATGCGTTCCGCGAGGTCCACGCTTTTGCGACGGCAGGCGGCACCGACGTGGCCCGGCTGCACGACGACCCTGCCCAGGCCGACCGGTTCAATGCCTGGCCCGACCAGGCCATGCTCTTCGGCGCCGACTACTACAACCGGGCGAAGTCGTTCCGCTACGTATACGCCGACGCGACGCCGGGCGGTGGCGACGTGGCCGCGTTGTACGACGATCCGACCCAGCAGGACACCTTCGAAGCCTGGCCCGACCGGGCGATACTCGAAGGGCCCGGGCACGAGTACCGGGTGAATGCGTTCCGCGAGGTCCACGCTTTTGCGACGGCAGGCGGC
>JBDRTC010000532.1:0-25975 GCA_043824335.1 Planctomycetota bacterium
CAGTGGCACCCAAATCGCCGAAGAACTGCCTTTTCGACGGACTGCTAGTGTGCGTGCGGTGAGGAAACATGATTGGGTAGCATCCTTGTAGGGTGCGTGAAACGCACCATTCACGGAAAACGCGGGATCCTGGTGCGTTTCACGTACCCTACGGTTGTCATTCGTTGCGGGCGTGGAGGACGAACTCGATCAGCTCCCGTCCGCGGAGGACGGAGAGCTTCACTTCATCTTGGTAATCAACGTATTCCAGCTCGGCGCGGAGCATCTTTGCGGACTGGATGACCCGGCCGTTGACCAATAACACCAGATCGTCGGGGCGGAGGCCGGCCACGGCGGCAGGGAAGTCGCGGCGCACGTGGTCGACGTAGGGCGGCGTTCGCTCCACCACGTCCGGAACCAGGACAATGCCCAGCATCGCCAGCGTGAGCGCCCGCTCGGGCTTCCGATCCGTTTCTTCCTCTTCGGGACGGACGGACTTCCCGGCGCGGATTTCTTCGACGCTCTGGCGAAGCTGGTCGATGGGGATCGCGTAGTTGAGCCACGTGCCGTTGCGGGCGTTTCGGAGTTCCTTGCCGAGCATGGCCACCAGCTCGCCCCGCCGGGTCACCAGGGCCCCACCGGCGGCGCCGGGATTGTTGGTCACCGCGTCGAGCACGTAGACGGGCCCGTCGTAGGGCGTCTCGAAAACGCCGCTCTGGGCCTCGAGTCCGGTCTTGACCGAAACGATCCCGTGCTGCACGCTGGCCGGCTCCCGGCCCGTGGCCACGCCGAAGAGGTTGCTGAAGGCCAGCACGCGGGTGCCGACGTCGGCCTCGACGGCCCGGCTCAGATCGAAGCAGGGGAGCCCCGCGGCGTCGATTTTCAGCACGGCCACTTCCAGGCGAGGGTCGGCCCCGAGGAGCTTGGCCTCGAACTTCCTGCCGTCGTCAAGCGTGGCGGTGAGGAAATCGGTGTCGAGCACGTAGCTCCACACGGTGAGCACGTGCCCTTCCGGCGAAACGAGCAGGCCGCTTTGATAGGCCTCCAGGCCGCGGAATCCGCCCGCCCCGTAGATCTTCACCACTTTCGGTTGCACCTGGCCGATCGTCTCGACGATCGAGCCCCCCCGCGGTCCGCTTCCGGCAAGGGCTCCAGCCGGAAACGACGCGGCTGCCAACGCGATCAGGAGCAGGATCAACTGGTGCGTTTCACGCACCCTACCGTGCCTTATCAAATCGGACCTCTTCGAGCTGGAAGACTCCGTACGGGTCGTCGCCGAAGCGGACTTCCATCCGGCCGGGGAGGCGGCGTCCCTCGACTTGACGATAATCGGAGAAATAGACCTCGCACGGGTCGACGTCCTCTTCGGGAAACATCTCCATGGCCAGAAGGTGGCCCTCGCCGGCATCGAACAGGAAGCGGCACTCCACGCCGCCGTGGATTCCGATGAGCACGTCGACCGGCTCTTCGTGCCCGGCCAGGGGAACCGTGCCCAGATAGTAGACCTCGCCAAAATTACCGGGCCCCTCCACCGCGAGCCGGCGCCAAAGATAGAGCGCCGGGAGCAGGCCGCCGCTTCCGGGCGGAACGAGGGACCGGCCGAGCGAGTCGTCGGCGATCCAGCGGTGCTCGAACGAGGGGAGCGTGAGCGCCGCGTCGATACCGGTGATCTCGAAGCGGAACCGGCCGCCACCGTCGAGCGGGCCGCTGAGCGTCCAGGCGCCGTCGACGGAGGCAAGGTCGCCCAGGGCACTCCACGCGTTGAGCACTCGGTCGCGGCTCAGCTTGTTGAAGTAGTAGTTCGCATAGCCCCGCTTCGCCTCGAAGTGCTCTTTGACGATCGCGGGCATCGGCTCCTCGGAGGGCCTCCCCGGCATCGGATGCGGGTGACCCGGCCGAGGGGCGGGCAACCGGCCGGGAATCGGCCGGTCCTCCGGCGTGGGCTCCTTGGACTTGGGCCCGTCGCCCGGTTCCTCCCCTTCGGGCTTGGGTTCCTCGGACTCCGGGTCGTCGCCCGGCTGGGGTGTTGGCTTGGGTCGCGTCGGCCGCTGACCTCGGGTCTTTTCGAGCAGTTCGCCTTCCGTGTGGAGACCGGCCAGCCGAACGAGCACGTCGCGCCGCTGGGCGTCGCGCCGAAAGCTCAGGGGAACCCGCCAGCCTTTGGGGTAGATGCCCAAGACGTTCTTGAATCCGTTGGGGGTGAGGACAGGCCGCCCGCCGAAGGCGACGATTTCGTCGTCGTAGCGGAGGCCCCGGCGGTAGGCGTCGCTCTCGTGGAGGATATTGCTTACGACCACGCGGCCGTCTTCGTCCTGTGCAACCGTGGCCCCGAGCGTGGCATGATCGACAATGCGGCCGCTCTTCAGATAGCCGAGGAAATTCTTGATCTGGTTGATGGAGATGGCGTAGGCGACGCCCACGTTCACGCGGCCCCGTTTCTCGAACGAGGCGCGGCCGTTGATCCCGATGAGCCGGCCCTCGGCGTCGAACAGCGGGCCGCCGGAGTTGCCCGGGTTGATGGAGGCGTCGGTTTGCAGACAGTCGGCGTATTCCAACAGGGTCCCGGACGGGTATTGATAGCGGTGTACTCCGGAAACGATCCCGTAGGTGACCGTGGGCTGAAACTCAGTGGCCAGGAGGAACGGGTTCCCCATGGCAAAGACCCAGTCGCCGGCTTGGACCTGGTCGCTGTCGCCCATTTCGGCGTGGGGGAAGTCGTCGCGGCCAAAGAGCTTGATGAGGGCCACGTCGCCCGTGGGGTCGAGGCCGACGACCACGGCGTCGTAGAGGCGGCCGTCGGGCATGCCGCACTTCATCGCATTGCCGCACGGCTTGGCGACGTGGAAGTTGCTCAGGGCGTATCCGTCGGGCGAAATGACCACGCCCGATCCGCCGCCGGCGCCTGTGGACGAGAAGATGGCCAGCACCGCGTCCTTGGCCTTCTCCATCACCGCGATCCGTTCGGCCTCCGCGTCCAGCACGGCCTGATCCACCTCGGCCGCGATGCTCGACGCAACCCAGAACGCGCACACCACCGCCGCCAGGCAGCACCCAACCCGTGCGCAACGAACAGTGAGAAGCCGATATTCATTCATCATTCATACTTCATACTTCATCATTCACTTCACGATCCTCGCGTCGCAGAGGTCCAGATGGTCGGCCACGTCGAGGCCGTCCCCGTAATCGACGAGGATGGTAAGCCGCCGCACGCCGGCGAGATCCAGATCGACCGGTTTCGGCGGGTCGGTTCCGGCCACGGTCGCATCGAGCAACACGCGATCATCGCCGCGAAGGACCAGGCGCACGTGGCCTTGCGGGCGCACGCGATCGTCGATACCCACGGTGGCCTTGAAGTGTCGGAACGCACCCGGCAGGCGATACACCAGGCTGGTCCGGCTGTGCAGTGCCAGCCCTTTTTGGTACTGCTTGCCGTCCAATTCGAGCGGCCCGGGGTCGAGGCCCCGGTCCTCCCGGGGGGAGAAAAACTGCCGAAGGGCCGGCAAGTCGTCGACCGGCCCGAAGTAGGGCGTCCACGCCACCGACTCCGGCTCCAGGTCGCTGAGGTACACAATCTTTCCCTCGGAAAAATCGAGTCGCACGACCTCGCCGGCCGGACGCGCGACCTCCAGCCCCAACGGCGTGGTCCAATGAAACGCGTCGCCCTCGAAACGGATGGATCGGACTTTCCACTGGGAGCCGTCGGCCTCGGTGATCCGGCAAATGGAGTCGGGCAAGCTCCGGCCCGCCGACTGGTAATAGACGAGCCCCTGCACTTTGGTCCTTTTCACCGGGAGTTCGTCGCCGTCGAGATCGAACCGGACGACCTTGTCGTCCACGTCGCCGACCACGCCGCGGTGGTAATCGAGCGACTGGGCTTTGCGGATAACGAGCAGATCACCGTCGACGTTCGACTCGAGAATCTCCGACCACTGGGCCGCGACGGCGTCGGTTTGGGCCTGGAGCCGGACCGAGGCGACGTCGCGGGTGGAGAGCTCCACGAGTTGGCCATCCACGCCGACGATCCGAGCCAGGCCGTCATGGGCCGAGTAATCCACGCCGACGAGCCGCGAGCCGTCGACCAGTTCGACCCATACCCGAGGCGACACCGCCGCCGGGCCAGGCTCCGCCGCGGAAGAAATCCGCGCGATTTCATCCGTCTTGAGCGACACGGGACCGTCGTCGGTTTGAATCGTGATCCGATCGGCGCTCAGATCGACGATCGGGCCGAGGACCGGGTCGCCTCCGAGCGTCTGGACGCGGAAATCCGGCCCGGCGGCGGTCAACAGGCTGACAACGAGAAGGCTCCACATACGCGTTCACCGGCTCCCTTCACCCGCAAGCTTGCGGAAGTACTGTTCGATGGCGCCGCGATAGTGCGAGGGGAACTCGCGGCCGATCTGTTGCATGGCCTCCTCTCGCTCTTTGGGGGGAAGATCGCCCCACCCGCTCTCACTCCCGACGTCTCGCTTGGTGACCTCCCCGCGGCCCTTCCCGCCCATGATGCGGCTCTCCTCCGCGGGACGGCCGGGCTGGAGATTGCCGGCGCCGGCGGTGCTCTGTTGTTGCTGCTGCTCCTGGAGCTTCTTGATGAGCTTGTCGAGCGACTCGATCACGCCGTCCTCGATCTTGCGAACCTTCTCGCCGGCGCGGCCCAGGTCGAGCCGCCGTCGGACGTCGCCCATTCGCCGGGCGATGTGGTCGAGCGAATCCGGCTTGAGGCCCTTGAGGTCAGCCTCGATCAGCCTGGCGACGGCCGCGTAGCGCCGCGGGCTCTGCTCGACGCCGGTCAGGAGCTGCTTGACCGCCTTCATGCCGGCCTCTTTGTCGAGAAGCTGATGGTAGACGACCCCCTGGCAAAACAACAGCGACGCCGGGTCGACCACGTCTTCCGGTCGAAGGCCCGCGATTTGCTCGCGTGCCTCGTCGAACAGCGATTCCTGGACGAGCCAGCGCCCGTACACCAGACGCAGGTTCGCTGCCACCAGCGGAGGCGTTTGGTGAAGAGGATCGGACAACCAGGCCGGGCTCGGGGGCACGAGGTCCGTCCGCGGGCTGGCGCAGAGGTCGACCAGCGAACGGGCGTTTTCGTCGGCCAGGGCGATTGTCTGGGCCAGGCGAGCCAAGAGGTCGTCACTGGCCGGCTGCGGCGAATCGGCGGGCCAAAGCTCGGCGGCTTTCGTTCGGATACCCTCGTCGACTTGCCTCGCGTCGAGCCACGCGAACACCTGCTTTCGCACCTCTTCCACAGGAGGCGGCTGCCAGTTCGGGGTGTCGGAGAGCGTCTCCGCCCCTCGAGCGGAAACGGCCACTGCGCTCAGGCACACAATCGCCGGGAAACATGCCCACGCAAGCGAGGGCATGGCACCCGACTTTCCACAACAGAAACTTCTTAGGCGGCTCATCGCCTCCTCTCCCGATCGAGGTCGCGGGTGATCTGGTGAATTCGCTCTTGGCGCTCGGCCAGGCGGTCCAAGGCTTCGAGCAGATCGGCATTCTCGGCCTGCTCGCCGTCGATCAGCTTCGCGTATCGATCCGTGCGGCGGTTGACTCGCATCTGCATCGCCCGAACCATCTTAATCTCGGCCAACAGATCCACCAACGCCTGATCCTGGGGCGGCCCCGGCGGCATCGGCATTTTGCGTTTCTTTTCCGCTTCTTGCTGCGCTTGCTGGAAGACCTCGATCATCTCCTCCAGGGCGGCGACGATCTCCTCTTCGATCGTTTGCGTGATGGGGCCGACTTCGGTCCGATCGAGTCGCCGGACCACCTCGCGCATGTCTTGCCGGACCTGATCGAGCGCCTCGGGCACGGCCACGGCGGTCCCGTCGTCGCGCAAGAGCGCCAGGGCCTTGTCGGCCTCCAGGACGATTTGGGCTTCCTCGCGGCCCAGGCGGCTGGCCTCGATCTCGTGGCTGTGGGTCCGCTCGGGCTGGGGAATCTTGTCCAGGCGCAACGTCCCCTCGTTGACCTCCCGCTGCATGCCGAGCATTTTTTCGAGGCGGGCCTCCAACAGGGTCAGCGTCCGCTCGATCTCCTCTTCGCGGAGCTGGCGAAGAATCTCCTCCAGTTCGGCCTTGGCCTGCTCCAACTCCCGGATCGCCTCTTCCTGCTCCTTGACGGCCCCTTCGCGTTGGGCCTCTTCGAGCTTTTTGTGCGCTTCGCGCATGCGGTTTTCGGCAGACTCGATGCGTGGGCGGGCCGGGTTTTGGTCTTGCTTGGGTGCTTGCGGAGGGCTCGGGCTTTCCTGCTCGCCATGGCCGGGATTCGGACCCTCTCCCTGTTTTCCTCCGCCGTCCGGTTTCTGTTCCTCGCCTCCTTCTTCGCCTTGCCCTTCAGCCCTTCCCCCCTCTTGCCCTTTGGCCTTTCCTTCGGGCTGTCCCTCTGGTTTTCCCTCGTTTTGTTCTCCCTCGCTACGGTTTTTGCCTTCTTGCGGGCGTTTGTCCTGCTGTCCTTCCTCACTTGGTTTATCGGCTGAGCCGCCAGCGGGTTCTTCGTTTTGTTGGATGTCGTCGGCCAGGTCGCCGGTGTTGTCGGCAAGTTTCCGCTGCCGGTCGGCCAGCGGTCCGGGGGGACCGCTCCCGGCAGTCCGGCCCTGGATGCCCTTTTGCTGCTTGATGATTTGATTCAGACGCTTCAGATACTCGCGCACCCGGGCCTTTTCGGAATCGATCCGCCGGGCGCGGTTTTCGCTCAGAAGCAATTCGAGCAACGCCCGGAGGTCTTGCTGGAGGTCGTCCTGGTTTTCGATGGCCGGGGAGAGCCGGTCCTTTTCCAGCAAATCGACGAGCGATTCGAACTGGACGGCGAGCAGCCGCTCCTCGCTCTCGTGGACCGCTTTTCTCAAGAGGGTCGCCCGGCGGGGATCGGTCATCTCGCTTAGCTCAGCCATGCGCAAGAGCAGTTCCTGGAGGTGCTGGAAGTTGTCGGCCACTTGCTGCTGGCGCACGCTGAGCCGGTCGGCCGAACTGGGCTCGGCCGGTTCGGCTTGTGGCGCCGGCGTGCTGATTTCGGCCGGGGCCGCCTCCTCGGGCGCCGCCCACAGAATGCCGGGCCAAAGGGTCACGAGCATCCCCAGCAGGCAAAGGGCTAGGCTTTGTCGGAAAACCTTGTTTCTGGGTGGCATGGCGTCGCTTGCGTCGCCATGTCTGGTGGGCACATGCCCACGCTTCGCGAGGGCATGCCACCCTGGCCATGACAAGCGAACAAGTTTTCCGACAAAGACTCGCAATCGGGTCGGGGAATGTTCAGACAATGCCTACTCCTCCAGCAACTCGCGGAGCTTCTGTTTGTGCCGGCTTTGCGTCTGGTCGTTGAGTCTTTGCTGCGCGTGGATGATTTCTCGGAGCAGCTCCACGGCCTTGTTGAAATCCTCCAGCTCGAGCATCCGATCGAGCACGCTTTGAATCGCCTGGAGAATGGCATCGACCTGGGCGACGGCAAGATCTCGGTTTTGCGGGCCATCCTCGCCAAAACGGTCGTCGGCCAGGGTCGCTTCGAGACGATCGAGGCGCCGATCCAACTCGGGAAACATCTCGTTGGCGATTCGATCGAGCGGATCGGCGATGCCCCGCTCGAGCCGGCTCGTCAGCTCCGCCGTGTCGATGCGGTTGTTGATAAGCTCCTCGCGGATGTCGAGAAACGCTTCGGCCAGGCCGAGGGTTTCGTGTGCGTTTTTCCGGCTGTTCTGCGACGCCCGTTCCACGCGCAGCGCCCGCCGGGCAAGGAGCCGTTGGGGGGAAAGGGCGTCCTCGTCGTCCGGATCCTCAGGGGCCTCGGCCCCACTGCTGCCAGCTTCGTTTCCTTCGTCGCCGTCCCCGCTTTCCTCAGTCTCCGTATCCTGCTTGGCTTCGGTCTCCGGAGCCGCGAAATCGACTCGCAGGAGTGAGTCGCGGGTTTCGGTCACTTCCTGGGCGATCCGCTCAAATCGCTGCCGGAGGACGAGTTCCCGGGCTTCGAGCCTCGTGCGCAACTGCTCGGGAGTAACCACGTCCAGGAGCCATTGCCGGCCGGCGCCCACGTTCGGGGCTTCGGCCAGATCGTACCGGTCGGCCGCCTTGACGCACACCAATAGCTTTTGCCCGGGGGTCAGTTCCAGGTCGCGAACCTCCAGGGCTTCGTCCAGCGCGATCTCGGTGGGATTCCCCGACGTGGACCGAACGACGCGCGTCGCCTCCGGTTGCTCGTCGATCGAGTAGTCGAACCACACGCGGGCGATCCCGTAGTCGTCGGTGATCGGGCCGGCCACGGGAAGCCTGGCCTGCGGGGTAATCGCCGGACCGATCCCGCGGAGCTCGACCGACAGCCGCGGCGCCTCGTCGGCGATCGCCGCCAACACGAGTCGCACCGGCTCGCGGCTCTTGATGCCGTCGGTGTCGAAGAGGGTGAACAGGAGCGTCGTGTCCTCGGTGAAATCAGGGAGCGTGCAGGAGAAGCTCCGGCGAGGGGTGAGGGTCGAGAGGTGAGGGGTGAGGTGTGAGAGGTGAGAGGTGAGAGGTGAGGGATGAGGGGCGAGTGTGCCTTGCCGGCGCTCGTCCCTCGCCTCTTGCCCCTTGACCCTCGCCCCTCGGCCGTCGTCGACCTCAACCTTCACCAGGTCCTTGTTGGCCGACGCCCGGACGGTGATCGCAGTCCCCACGGGCAGTTGCATCACGCCGGTGACCGAAAGCGGGCTGGAGGAGCGTTCCATGTAGTCGGGGAACCGGCAGTCGAGAACCATCTCGACGATCGTAGGGCTGTCGACCACTTCGATCCGCAGGTCCCGCACGGCCGCGTCGCCCCCGACGACGTCGAAACGGATCGGCTCAAGCACGCCCCGGAACGTGTGAGAATACTCCTGGAACTTGTCCTTGGCCGGATCGGCCTCCCCCTCGCGGCTCATGGCTGCCCGCTGCCGGGAGCCCCCTTCGATTTGGTAGCGGACTTCAACGACCTTGGGCACCACCGGCTGAGCCAGGTCGGCCTTGGCGATCACTTCCAGATCGGTGCCCCGGGCGACCTTGCCGACGCCGTCCTCGAACCCTTCCACGATCAATCGCGTTTTGCGGGGCCAAAGCTGGTCGTCCAAGAGCAGGCTCCGCTGGGTCCACGTGCCGAAGGCCGCGGGCGCCAGCGCGCTGAAAGCCCAGATGCCCGCGGCAAACAGCACGGCGGCGCCTGCGCTGATCCTGAGGGGCGCCGGATTGAACACGTCGCGCAGGCGGACGTCGCCGATCGGCTCCGCGGCCCGGCGGCACGTCTGGGCGAGCATCTCGCGGCCATGGGGAGAGGGTTGAGAGGTGAGGGGTGCGGGGTGAGGAAGAAGAGGCGCGGTTTCCTGCCTTCTCGCCCCTCGTCCCTTACCCCACACCCCTCGCCCCTCATCCCTCGCCCCTCGTCCCTCATCCCTCGCCCCTCGTCCCTCGTCTGTCAGCTCCACAGCGGTGAGGAGGCTCTCGTCGAACTGGGGGAAATGTCGCTCGATGAGCATGGCCATGTTCCGGTTCGTCAACCGGACGAAAGCCCGGCGGAGAATTCGCCGAAAGAGGACCCACGCCAGCCCAAATCCCACGATCCCCAGCACCAGCGCCCGGACCGCCCGGGGCGGCTCGAAGAACCAGTCCACCGCCAGGCTGGCCCAAAACGCGACCCCCAGCCACGTGATCGCCGCCGCCAGCCCGTCGAGCCACACGTAGCGGCGGATGCGCCGTCGCAGGGCGGCCAACTTCGACCGGATGGCCGGGGCGAGAGGTGAGGGGTGAGGGGTGAGGGGTGAGGGATGAGGGCTAAGCGATTCTCGACCCCCAACCTTCATCTCTCGATTCTCAACTTTCAACTTTTCTCGACTCCCAACTCTCATCTCTCAACTCTCATCTCTCATCTCTCGACTCACGCCAATTTCGAGAGCCGTCGAATCAGCCACTCACAACACAACAAGCTACAGAGGACGATCATCAGCCACCAGAGCAATGTCTGGTCCAGCAGCCCGCGGAGCCAACGTGCGTCCACGAGCCGGGAGAACCACATCTGCTGCCAGAGTTGCTCGGGCAGGCGGTTTTTCAAGAGCCAGCGGAGCGTGGGCGGGTCGAGGGCTCCGGTTTGGATGATTGTCTTGGTCCGGTCTTTCAACTGCGCGACGAGCGGATCGGCCCCGTTTGGGCTCAACGCCGCCGCCAGGCTCGGGTAATACTTCCCGCCGGTCCCCTGGGCGATTCGGCTCAAGAGCTTATCGTTTCGCTCGGGCGTTTGGCGTTCCAGGTCGGGCAGCTTGACCTTGATCCGCCGGGTGAGACGATCGTCGTCGCTTTCGGGCACCGGGAGTTCCAATCGGTAGGCCCCTTCGCGAAGGACGGTCAATTGCCCGGCGAACATCCCGGGCCGGCCCGGGTCGGGCCGAAGCGCGACGGTTTGGAGCGTGCCGTCGGGCCGAACGACATTGAGCGTCGCCGACGGCGCTTCGAGGGGCTCAAACCGAGCGTTGGTCAATCGGGCGTGGAGCACCACCGTATCGCCCAGCACGTAACGGTCCTGGTCGAGCGTCAAGGCCCCCCGGCTCGACTGCTCAAGCATGCGGCCCTGCGACACATGGCGGATCAACCCGGTGTAGAAGCGCTCGAAGTAGACGCCGTCGACGCGGCGAAGCCGCCACATCTCGCCGCTCCCCAGGTAAAAGACACGTCCCGACCCGTAAAACTGCTCGGCAAAGTAAACCGGCTTCCCGTCGCCCGAAGCGGCTCGGAGGTCGGAAAAGTGGGCCAGCGCCGTGGCCCCGGGCTTGACGCCGCGGACCGGAAAGCAACTGAACACGCCCGCAAATCCCCCCCACGCCTGCTGGCTCGCCGTGGCCGTATCGTCGAGCCAGAGGAACTCGGCCTCGAGTCCTTCACGGGTGAAATCGAGCGGCCAGGGCTCGCTGGAGACGTAGGTGCCGCTTTCGAAAACGGTCAGCCTTCGCTGAAACTCGACCGGGTACAAGGCCCGCACTTTCGCCAGTTCGGGATCCTGGACCCAACCGCTGATCGACTCCCCCGCGTAAACCGGGCCAAGGACCACGATCAGCCCGCCGGCCCGATCGGCGACCCAGCCCTCCAACAGATCGACCTGCCCTCGCGTAAGCATTCGCCAATCGGGATCAAAAGCCACGAGGCAGTCGTAGGCGGCCATTTCCTCGGTGGTGGCGGGGAATTCGTCGAGGATTCGGTCGGCCTCCTGCGAGAGGCCCGGCTCGGCTGTCCGGAGCAGGACGTCGACGCTTGTCGAGGCGTCGCGAAAGAGCTGGGTCCTGAGAAAGCGGTATTCCCGCGTCGGCCCTCCGGCGAACAAGAGCACGCGAATCTTTCGGTCGACAACGTCGATCTCCTCTTCCTGGTAATCGTCGTGCGGGTCGGAATCGGCCTCGGGGGCCTCGACGCGGAGGCAGATCATTCGTCGGCCGGTTTCCGCGGGCGTCAACTCGAACTTGACCGGCACCGCTTCGCCGTCGCCGCCGAGAATGATTTCCTCGCGGCGCACCGGCGTGCCCGAGCCGGGCGCCGACGCATCGGTCCCCTCGCCGGCCTCGCGCATGAGCAGTTCCACGCCCACGGATTCTCCGGCCAGGCCGCGCGCCTGGATCAACCCGGTCACCGAATAAGGGTCGCCCGGATGGGCCTGGGGCGGAACCTCCAGTTGGCACACGCGAACGTTCGCGGCGCGCTTGAGCGACCCGATCCCCACGGTAAAGACGGGGACCTTCGCCCCCTTGGCCTCTTCGATGGCGGTTTCCGGGGGGAGGCCCGCGTTCTGGCCGCCGTCGCTGAACACGACGACGGCCGACACCGGCGAGCCGCGCTGGTCGTGGATCAGTTCCTGGAGTGCCTGGCCCAATCGGGTTTCAGCGCCGGTTGGGGCCAGCGCCTCGCTCCAGTCTGTTTTGTCGTCCGTCGCGGCGCTTGATACCGCCAAGGCCGGGTCGGTTGTGCCTCCCGTGCCGGGGAGGTCGGAACTGCCACTGCTGCCGGCGGCGATTTGCCCCGCAGCAAGCTTGTCGAGGGAGATGACGCGGTTGAGGTGCTCGTCGAAACGCAGCACCACGACGTCGTGGGTCTTGCGGACGCTGTTGAGGAAATCGGTTTGGTCGAGCGCTTCGGCGACCTGCTCAACCCGGTTTGCTCCGCCCGCGGCCGGCGACGCGTCGACGTCGCTCAGGCCCATGCTCGAGCTCGTGTCTACCAGCAGCAACACCCGAGAGTTGCGCACCACCTCGCGCTCCGACCGCCACTCGGGCTGAAGGTAAATCAGAAAGAGGCAGAAGATCGTCGCCATGCGGAGCGCCGTGAGTCCCCAGCCCACCAGCCGGGGCAACTCCCGCGTATCGAGGCGAATGATGTAGCGGACAAAGACGTCGATCGCCACGAGGACCACGAGCGGCAAGACGAGGTCGGCGTTCGACTCGATCCGGCCCCAGTCCAGAACGGTCCGGGTGGTGCCTTCCGCCAGCAGTGGGAGAGAGGCGACAGTCACGCGGCGCCTCCCTTCCGCAAGGGCTGCGCGCGGCGTGCCACCGGCGTGTCGCGGGGTGCCACTGGCGTCTCGCCAGTGCCTCGCGACAGCCACCGCTGCGATGCCCGTCCCACCCCGCCGACCACCGCTTCGCGGCGGTGCCCGGCCGGTGGATGATAGCCGGCCGACCACGCCAGAATCTGCTCGCCGATCAAGAGCAAGACCAAAAGATACAGCAAAGGCTCGCTCATGTTGTAACCGGCCAACTCCTCGGCCGCGTACTCGAACTCGGCGGCCGGTTCGTACGCGTACTCGATCCCCTTGAGCCGCTCGGCCAACTCCCGGCCCCCAAGCGTTTCCAGGTCGCCCTCCTCGGCCTCAACGTTCAGTGCATAGCGGCGGACCTCCTGCGTGCCGTCTTTGCGGGTGAGCGTGGCCTCGTAGACGCCGCTTCGGTCGGTGACCGGAAGGGAAACGCAAAGCGCGCCCTCGGGCGTTGCCACCGCGTCGATCGCGGCCATGGGGACGGCGTGCTCCTCGGGCGTCGAGAAGCGGACCGCGGCGTCGTACCGCGACGGATCAAACTCGATCTCGACCGGCGAGCCGACCAGGTTCGACACGTCCTCACTCGGCCTGCTCGCCAGAAAAGCCTGCATTTCAAGCATCGCCACCACGAAGCTCGGGTTGTTGCGGGCCCAGTTGTTCCAGGTCGGGGCAGCCGTGGTGAGGAAGGCCACCACGCGCCCGTCGCCAAAGTTCCGCTCCACCGCCAAGGGCGCGCCGTTGCGGAGCCGGGCGATGACGCGGGTCGTCGAGTCGGGCCCCGGTTCCCAACCCTCGGGCACCGAAAAGTAGCGGCTGACGATCACCGTGGCGAGAAAGCTGTTTCGCTTTCCCGCAAAAATGCGGAAGATCGGGTGATCGCCGACGACCTCCAGGTCCGGGGCCTTTTCGAGACGGTCGACCAGCAACTCGGTCTGGCCGGCCAGCGGCGCCGGGAAGAGGCCGTTGCCCTCGCGGTACAACTTTTCGTTGATGAACCCGGCCCGGCATTGCTCGCCCAAGAAAATCCCCACGCCGCCACCGGAGCGGACGTACGCTTCCAACGCTGCAATGGCAGACGGATCGAGCCGGTCGATGTTTAGCAGGTAGATCGCCCCGAATCCGTCCAGCGGATTCAGACGCAAGTACCGGGGCCCTTCGATCCGAGGGCTGACGCCGGTTGGAATCGGTCCTCCCGGGGCAAGCGCGGCGCTTAAGTAGCGGGCGTCGGTGGCTTCCGCGTCGCCGTCGATCAAGAGCACGGGCACGTCGTCGGGGAAGTCGACTGCCGAGAAGCGAAAGTTATCGGCCGTCACCGCGTCGGGCTCCAGGTGCGTGGTGATCACGTGCTGGCCGGCCGTCGGGAAATGGACCTGGAATCGTTCCTTGACCGACTCACCCGGCGGAATGCCGGAGATCTTCAGCGCCGGCCGGGGAAGACCGTCCGCCTGGATTAGCACAGGGATGTCCTTCACCGGCGCGGCGCCGAAGTTCGTGACCGTCACCTCCATGAACAAGGGCACGCCCGCCGCCCGGGTTCCCGCCACGGGTGACAGGTCGGCAATCGCCAGGTTGGCCCGGCGTGCGTCGACGGCGTTGATAAGGTGGAGGCTGGCCCCCGCCTGGTTGAGCCGCGCCAGGTGGTTTTTGAGATCGACCGGATCATCCCACTCTCGGGCGCGAAAATCGGAGATCAGGTAGACGATCGGGCGGTCCCCTTCCGAGTCGCCCAAGAGTTGGGCGATCGCCTCCAGCGCTTGTGTGGGACCGGCCGCCGCGTGTGAGACGGAGAGCGAATCGAGCGTCTCGTGAAGCCTGCCGGCGAAGTCGGCATTGACGGTCTCTTCCAGCAGGTCGGGTTGCGTGCCCAACGAGACCCTTCCCGCCTGCGAGAAGCGCAAGAGCGTGAACGTCTGGGACTGTGCCTGGCGGCCGATTTGCGTGCCGATCCGCTCGACGCCCCTCTTGGCCTCCTCGAACGCGTTGGTCTCGGCCCGCCGGTCCGACATCGAGAAGCTGTCGTCCAAGAGCACGAGGTGATGGGTTTTGCCGTCGCCCAGCAGGCTGCCCAGCCGGTTCTCGAAGAGAGGCTCAGCCAGCACCAGCACCACCAACGCGACGGCCGCCATCCGCACGAGAAGCAGCAAGAGCTGCCTCAAGAGCACTCGGGTGCGGTTTCGTTTCTGGCTGGCGAGCAGGAACTCCATCGCGGCCCACTCGACCCGCCGGTGCCTGAGCAGGTTGATCAGGTGGATCAGCACCGGCACGCCGATGAGCGCGAGCCCCCAGACGAGCGACGGGTAAACGAAGGATGACATCATCGTGACGGTTCTTGGGCCACAAAACGCTTGGGCCGACGTGCCGTCGGCCGCTAAACGTTCCCGCTTTGCGACTGGTTTCCGAGTTTAGCGGCCGACGGTACGTCGGCCTCCGGCCCGGACTGCATCGTGTGTAAGGATTCGTTCAAGTGCTCAGTTTCTCCGATGGGGCGCCATCCGGTTGCTCAAGTAGGAGGAGAGCGCGGCGTCCAACGGCTGGCTGGTCCGGATCAGGGCGTAGTCGCTGTTGTGTCCGGCGCAGCCTCGGCGGACCTCGTCGAGATACTTGGAAAGCGCGGCCAGGTACTCGGCCCGCAACGCCCGCGGATTGCACCTCAAGTGCGCCGGCGATTCCAGGCCCTCGAATCGCGTGGCGCCGCTGAAGGGGAAGTCGAGCTCGTCGTCGTCCATGACGTGGAAGACCATCACGTCGTGCCCGCGGCTGCGGAGCAGGCGCAGGCCCCGAAAAAGGCCCTTCCGCTCGACCAGGAGGTCGGAAACCAGCACCATCAGCCCCCGCCGGGGGTAGGTTTCGGCGGCCGTGCGGAGGATTTGGCCAAGGTCGGTCTTGTTGGCCGGATCGCTGGCGTCGAGCGCCTGGACGACCGAGTCGAGATGGTTCCGCCTGGTCCGCTGGGGCACGACCGATCGGGCTTGGTCGTCGAAGGCGAGGCAGCCGACCGCGTCCTGCTGACGGAGAATCAAATAGGCCAGGCTCGCCGCCAGCGTGCAAGCGTACTCGTACTTATTGAGCGGGCCCGAGCCGTAGCGCATGCTCGCGGAAACGTCGACCAGAAGCGTCGCCCGAAGGTTCGTGTCCTCCTCGAACTGCTTGACGACCAGCCGATCCTGCCTGGCCCAAACCTTCCAATCGACGAACCGCGGGTCATCGCCGGGCGTGTACGCCCGATGCGAGAGGAACTCCACCGACTGGCCGAAATAGGGGCTGCGGTGCATCCCGGCCAAGAAGCCTTCCACGACGTGCCGGGCCCGCAACTCCAGCCGCGAGATCCGCTTAATCGCCTCAGGATGCAAAAATCGCCTTGAATCGGGCATCGCCTGTCAGCTCGTCCTCTTTGGTGGGGGTGGTCAGGAGCAGCTCGTCGATCACGGAGTCGGCCGTCACGCCTTCGCTTTCCGCCGTGAAATTCAGCACCAGCCGATGGCGGAGCACCGGCTTGGCCAACGCCTGGATGTCTCCGCAGTTCACGTGCGTGCGACCCTGCAACAGCGCCCGGGCCTTCGCGCCCAGGATCAGGAACTGCACCGCCCGAGGCCCCGCGCCCCAGGCAACCTGCTCCTCGACGAATTTCGGCACCCCCGGCTCGTTGATTCGCGTCTGCCGCACCAGCGACAGCGTATAGCGGATCAAGTGGTCGGAAATCGGCACCTCGCGGACGATCTGCTGCAATTCGACGATCTCCTCGCCCGTCAGAATCGGCTCCACCGAATCGCTGAACCGGGCCGTGGTCCGCCGCGCCACGTCGAACTCCTCGCGGAAGCTGGGGTAGTTCACGTACACCTTGAACATGAAGCGGTCTTGCTGGGCCTCGGGCAGCGGGTACGTGCCTTCCTGCTCGATCGGGTTCTGTGTGGCCAGCACGAAGAAAGGATCGGAAAGGGGGTGCCGCACCCGACCCACCGTCACCTGACGCTCCTGCATCGCTTCGAGCAGGGCCGCTTGCGTCTTCGGCGGCGTGCGGTTGATCTCGTCGGCCAAAACGACGCCGGAAAACAGTGGACCTTCCAGAAAACGGTACTCGCGGCTACCGGTCGCACGGTTCTCCTCGATGATCTCCGTGCCGGTAATGTCGGCCGGCATCAGGTCGGGTGTAAACTGGATGCGGCTGAAACTGAGGTTCAGCGTCCGCGCCAACGTGCTGACCATCAGGGTTTTGGCCAGCCCCGGCACCCCTTCCAAGAGGCAGTGCCCCCGGCTGAAAAGCGAGATCAGCAGTTCGTCGATCACCTCTTGCTGGCCGACGATCACGCGGGCGAGCTGCTCCATGATCCGGCGTCGGGCGCTCTGGAGCTTCTCGATGGCCCGAGTGTCGCGGATCACGGGCGCCTCGGCGCCCGACACGACGTCTTCTTCGCCCAGATCGAGCGGGACTTCTCCGTCTTGCTTCATTGAACTCGCCTTCACGGTCGTTGGGTCGGACCTTCAGCGCTGATAGATGGGCAGCGCGCCGCCCGCCAGTTGCAGGATCGTCAGGTTGATTGCCGTTGTATAGACCGGCCCGATGTATCCCTGGCTCCAGGAACCGTCGGGATTGGCTTCGCGAACGAGCCGGGCGTAGATCTGATCGCGGTATTCCTCCCACGACTTCCCACCCTCGCGGTAACGCACTTGCGAGTAGTAGTAGTGGGCGTAGTGCCAGTGGCCAAACCCCCGGTTCGAGATGTTCGAGAGGTTCTTCTCGCAATAAGCCTGAAGCTTGGGCACGTACTCGCTGTCGTATTGGCCGGCGTTGAACAGGCAGGCAATGGCCGCCGCGGTGATCGCGGGGCGTCCGCCGCCGCCGCGGGAATTGTATTGCACGCCCCCATCGGGCATGGTGCACTTACGGATGTACTCGATCGCCTTGTCGATGATTTCCTTGGGCACGGGGATGCCGGCGTTGCGGCAGCCGCGGAGCCCCTGCACCTGGGTGATGGTGGTGGACCCTTCGTCGAATCCTTGGCCGTCCTTGGCGCTAACGTACCCCCATCCGCCGGCGTCGGTCTGGGCCCGGCCCGTAAACACGACGGCCCGAGTCAACGCGTCGACCAATTCCTCGCGACGGTCGATGTCCTCCTCCTCGCCCAAGACCTGCGAGAGGAACAACATCGAGAATCCGTGGCCGTAGGTGTAGCGATCGTCCTGCCCCGGGTCCCCGATCAGGCCGTTCGGCTGACTTTTGCTGAGCAAGTAGTCGACCGCACGCCGCACGTTGGAGGCGTATTTTCCTTGGGTTGTCGTGGACCCCTCCGAGAGCAGGGCAACGCCGGCCATCGCGGTCATCGCGGTCGGATACCGGCCGTCGGTCGCGGTCCAACGCCCCAGGCCGCTGGCGCTCCCCTGACCCGATTGCCGACTCACGAGCCACTCCAGGCCCTGGGCGACTACCCGCGGAACCTCCCGGTCACGCGCCGCTGCCAAGACACCCCCCACGGGAGCTACAAAAGCGGCAGTCAGCAGCCCTACCATGGCCACCCAAATCGGGTTCATCGCGAAGTCTCCTAACCGGACTTGGCCGTGCCGGACCACCCGGCAAGCTCCGCCCAGGGCTGCAATTCTATTGTAGTTTCTCCTTCACCCCTATCCCTTCCCAACCTTACTCTTTCCTACGCCCAGCGTTTCGTATTGTTCCGCTCCCACCCATGAGAGTGGGCCCAGACAGAAAAAAGGGGGGCGGATTGCGACCGGGGCCCGTCTTATCGCACAAAAACCCCGGGCGGCTGGGCTCCAGCGAACCGCCGCTCTGATCACGGATTGGACGCCGTCACGTCACGGATGGTTCGATCCGGCGGGGGTTTCCCCAGCCGCGGCCTGAAGCGCCTTCCAGATGGCACGCGCAGCCGCGGGTGCGTTCGACAGAGGCCCGGGCGACTGCTTTTCCGTCGCGGCCGCGTCATCTTCCTCCGAATCCGCCCCGAGCGGTTGATCTGTGAAGTCCATCGTGATCGTGCTCTGCTTGAGTTCCAGCTCGACCGTTTTCTTTTCGGGATCGCCCACGAGGCGGAAACAGTTGGTCGGCCCGGCGAACTCGTCGCGGCAAATCTTGCGTCCTGTGCGCTTGTCGATGCAGAGGATCGATGTCTTCGATCGCGTCTGTGCGTTGGCGCCCGACTGTTGCACGATGTTGGCGAACGTAAGCACCGGCAACCGAGCGGGCTGACTCATCGGCAGCCATTGATCTTCAATTTCGGCCGGAGCCGGCCACAGCTTCTCGCCGTGGCGGTCGAAGGCGTACACCCGTCCTCGCTCGATCCGCAAACTGCTGCCGGAGACGCCTTGCACGGCACGCGTCTGGCGCGAGGTTTGGTTGTAGGCGATCACCAGATATTGGTCGGGCGAGGGAAGGACGAGGATTTCAGAGAGGGAGGGCTCGAAATCGAGCTTCGCGTCGAGGAGAGTCCGTCCGTCGCTGAGATCAAGAAGGACCAGCCGTCCGTCGGGCTCGGACACCGCCACGGCATCGTGGGCCACGCGGATGAGCGTCGCGTCCGCGGCGAACTCCCGGGGCGGCCACGGCTCGCGGCGTTCCCACGGGTCGACCATTTCCAGAAGACGGTGGCCGTCGGCGTCCCGCCAAACGAGCACGCGACGCCCGTAGGTCTCTTCCCGTTCCGCCGGTACTTCGCGCTGGCCGAGCACGTGGCCGTCCAGGGTCCGTAGAACGGTCGCGGTCGTTTCCCCGGGCGAGGCGATCAACACGTGCTCGCGGTCCCCAAACACTTCGGCGTTGTTCGGGATATTGCGGCGCACCCAAAGTGTCTTGCCGGTCGAAGGGTCCACCGCGACCAAGTTGCGGAAGCGCTTGAAGCAGACCACTTCCTCGCTCACGATTCTGGGCACACTGATCGGGTCGCGCGCGTACCGGGCCAATCGAAACTCCGGCGCGCCGCCCGCAAGGTCGGCCAACTGCACGCGGAGTCGACCGCGCCCGGACAGGTCGACGCTCGGCTCGTCGAGATCGCGGCTCCAAAGGACCCGGGGCGAGCCGGCTTCGGTGATCTGGAGCGTGTCCACCGCGAGCATCCGTTGACCGTTGGTGAGAAACAGCAGGTGCCCGCAGGCGCTGACCCGCATCATCGCGTGATTCAGGAGGAAATTCTCCTCCCGGGTCAGCTCCGTCAAGGGCAGATGCCACTGCTGGTTTCCCAGGCCGTCGCGGGCGACGAGTCGATGATTGGGCGTCTGGTCGAACTCGACCGCCATCTCGGAAAAAAACGGCCCGCGGTCACCGTCGAACGCGAGCGGAGCCTGGTTGTTGGTAGGCGCCGGCGCCGTCTTCGGCTTGCTCTTGGTAACCACGACCTTGCCTTCGGGCCACTTCAGGCTCGACCGGAGCCGATCCCGGACCGGATCGTCGGCCGGCAGCGACTCGACCAGCTCGCGCCCCGTCTTGCCGTCGAGACAAACCACGTCGGCCAATTCCCGCTCCAGTCGGTCGTAGTAGATCGCCGCATCGGGCGAGCGTCCCGACCGGCGGAGCATCTCGGCCAGTTCGGCCACGGCGCGGGCACGCAACTCGGGATTCCCGGAACGCTCCTGGCGTCTGAGCAGCAGTTCCGCCGCAAAGAGCCTCCCGGACTTCTGCGATTCGAGCGCGAGATGCCGGCGGGCCTCCGCGGCGATTGGTTGGGCCCCAAAATAGTCGAGAAAACGCTCCACCGCCTCGAGGCTTCCCTCCTCGACGGCCTCTTTCAACTCGGATTCCGCGATGGAATCGATCTGGGCTTTAACTTCTGCGGGCGCGGCTTCATAGAGCGAGGCCAACTGGCCCCGAATCCAGCGGTCCCGGCGCAGGGAGAGCGACTTTTCGATCTGCTCCATGCCGCGATGATCGCGGTCCAAGTCGATCAGCTTCGCATAGTGCTCCCACGCCGCGCGGAATTCACCGGCCTCGGCCAGCCCGACGGCCATCAATCGCAGAAAGGTCGCCTGCTCTTCGGGCTCATCGATCAGTTGCCGGATCTCGTCGACGCCGCGGCGCCCCACGGCAAACTGCACTCGGAGGCCATCGAAGAGCGCGTCGCGCAACAACCGGCGCGTATTCGGTTCGGGCTGAAGGCTCAGTGAGCCTCGAAAACACTCGATGGCCTCGGTGAGCTTGCCCTCGTCCCAGAGGATTTCGCCTTTGAGGGCCAACGCTTCGGCATCGTCGCCCGAGGCGTCGAGCCGTCGGTCCGCCTCTCTTCTCAGGGCCTCGAACTGGTCGAAAGCCTCCAGGCCCGTGGCGTCCTGTGAAAGGATCTTTCCCCCGCAGGAGACCAAATTGCCCGGGACGTTTCCCAGACGCGATCGGGCCACCCGCACCGGACGTCCCGTGTTCAGGTCGACGGCCATCACTTCGCCAGTGCTTAGGGGGACGTAGTAGAGATCGGCGCTCAAAAACCCGGTTCCGCTCGGCGCGCCCCCGGAAGGGAACTCGACCGTTCGGCCGTCCCAGGCGGCGGCGGGGCGCTGGTAGTCTCCCTCCTCGTCAAGTGGTTCGGAAAACGGGTCGTCGAAATCCCGGCCGGGCCCGTCGTCGATCGGCTCTTCAGAGGGTGGCTTTGCCGCCTTGTCGAGTGTCTTGTGCAGGTCGAGCGCCCGGACGTGCCGCCGGCCCACCAGTACGGCTTTTCCCTCGTGCGCGCAGGCCAGGTACAGGTTGTCGTCGCGGGGTTCTTTCCAGAGGAGTTGGCCGTCGAGCAGGTTGAGGCAGTGCAGGTAGTCCGACTCGACGGGAGTGACCAACACGCATCCGTCGGCCAAAACAACGCTGGAGTCGACCCAGCGCCCGATCGGGTCGGGATCCATCATCGAGCGGGCCGCGAAAAACATGGCCTGCTCTTCGGATCGGCCGTCGGCCCGGCGGTAGCTATAGGCCCAGAGCAACGACTGCGTGGCCGGCTCGACGGCCACGATCGACCGGTTGGACGTGGGGCACACGAGGACGCCGTCGGCATAGGAGGGCGACACACCCGCCATACGCCGCAGGGGATCTTTGAGGAGCACCTGGTCGGAGGCCGCCAGTTGTTGCGACCAGATCCGCTCTCCGGTCTTCCCGTCTAGCACCACCAGGCGGATCTCACCCATTGTTTCCGCGATCGCGTAGAGCCGGCCCATCAGCGGCAGCGGCGGGCCGAGAAAGAACGTGCCGGCCTGAGACAGCCCGAACTCGTCCGGTGAGCCTCCCACGTGCCACTGGAGCTTTCCGCTCTCGACGTCGTAGGCTGCCAGGCGGTTGTACGGTTTCGGGCCGGCCGGGTCCTCGGAGCCTCGTCCGTCGAAGAACACGGCGTGCAAACGCATTCGGCCGATCTCGAGCCCGAGATCCTCGACGGCAAACACGCGCTGGCCGTCGCTGCTGATCGTGCCGTACGTTGCATCGGCCCACATGCGGAGCCGGAGCGCGTACTCCAGTTGCAGGGTCCGGCGGTACTGCGAGTTCGACGGCGGATCGATGAGCGTGTCGAACGGATCGTCGACCGGTACGTCCCAAAGACGCTTGCCGGTGGCGAAGTCGACTGCCAGCAGGTTGCGCGCGGTTCGCATCAAAACGACGTCGTCGACCACCAGCGGGTGCAGCGTCGACAAGGCGGGGCGGTCCCACTCCCGGTCGGCGAGGTGGACTTGCTCAATCAGCGCCTCGACGACCGGATGACTCGACGCGGGCACCCGCCAACGCACGGTCAACAGCGGTCCGTCGCCCGCTCTCGACGCGTTTCGCGCGGCGTTGCCTCGGAACATCGCCCATTGCTCCGGTCCGGCGACCCCGGGCGGCCCTTGCGGGCCGAGCAGGCCGCTGAGCCAGTCGAGCATGTCGGTCTTCTGTCGAAAGCGAAGGATCTCGTCGCCGGCGATCTGAACCGTGGCCTCCGGATACCGCTCCTGGAGCACCAGAAGTGTTTGGCCGGCCTTTTCCGACCTTCCCGCGCGAATCCAGCAGACGGTCATCGCCAGAGACAGCGCTGGCTCAAACTGCTCGGCGGCGGGCGAGACCTCCTTGAGACGCGCCAGCGCGAGTGCCCCGGCCAACGGGCGCCCGTGGTCGAGGTGGTAAAGCCCCAGCAGGAACGTGGCTTCCCCGCCGGCCCGAGTGTGGAAGAAACGTCGCGACACCTCCGCCAGTGCGGCCGCATCTCCGGCGGCGGCGGCATCGGTGAGCATCTGGCGTGCCCTGGCCCCGTACTGGAGCTCGTACAGATCGCGGCCCCGATGCGACATCTGGCCCAAGAGCCGTTCGGCCTCCGACTTGAGACTGCGGGGCACGGACGCGTCCCCGTCAGGGTGGAAGAAGTAGTCTTGGGAACTCTCGAAGATCGCGCCCAGATAGCGAACCGCTTCCGAAGCACGATCCTGGTCGATGAGCTGGCGGGCTTTGGTCAAGAGCCGCAGGGTCGCCCGGCGGTCCAGCGCTCCATCCTCGGAATCGCCCGCTTGAGCGGATCGGCGATTCTCCGGTTGGTCACCAGCCGCGAGAGCCGTCGAGCACGCCATCCCCACGGCTGCCACGAGGACGGCGATGCGCTTCAGGGGATCGAACTTGCCGGAATCCATAGCGGTTTCTCTATCTCTTGCCTCTCAGGCGACACGATTTCAAAGGTCGTTGGATCAACCGATCCCTTTCGCCAAGGGGCAAAGGACATAAGCATTTACAACATAACATCTTAGAAGATTTATGCCATCTTGGCAAGAAAAGGAACGAAATCCCCTTTACCGGGGGGGTCCAGATACCACGAGCCGTTCAGGCGGCAGCTTTCGGGACGGATCATATGCCGGACGACGCGCAGGTCCAAGGCTATTCTCCCGCAAGCTTCCAGGATTGAGCGAACCTCGTGAAAGACTCCGTCGGGGACAACGCAAAGTGTTTGGCTTCAGAGAGTTCAGGTTTCGGCTGCGCCGCGATAGGCTCCCGCGCGACGCCGTGCCAGCAACTTGGCTTGATTTCGAGTCATCTCTGCCGGCGTGGCCGCCCGGCAGCCCCCGTGTCGCCCCACGAATCGCGCCGATTTCTCCGGGCTCGTGACACCACGACGGCCCCAAGCACCGAAAAAAAACGAGAAAAACGGGGTCGGGAGGCCCGATTTTCCCCTTTTTTTCGGGCCCTGAGCCTTTTTTCGGCTTGCATTTCTGAACAAACTCTCTCTAATCATCGCGTCTACTGTATCGGACGGACGACTTCTCACTTTCAGCAACCTCGCACGGAGGATTATGGACGATGGCCAAAGCAGCGAAGAAACCAGCCACCAAGACTCAGATTCTCAGCAACATTGCCGAAGCCACCGAGCTGTCGAAGAAACAGGTGGTCGCAGTGTTCGAAGCGCTCGAAAAGCAGATCAAAGAAAGCCTCGGCCGAAGAGGCGTCGGCGCGTTCACCATTCCGGGCCTCATCAAGATCGAGAGGAAGAAGGTCCCGGCCAAACCCGCCCGCCAGGGTGTGATGGTGCTCGGCCAACTCCGCGACATCGCGGCCAAGCCGGCCACGACCAAGGTTCGGGTTCGGGCGCTGAAGAATCTCAAAGACATGGTCGTCAAGTAGACGGCGTGTGTCGTCGAGAGCCTTCAGTGTGTGATTCGTCGCAAGTGACGTAGGCGCTGTTTGTTTGCGCCGAGAGGACTTCGGCCGATTCACCGTGGATCGGCCGAAGTGGAGCCTCTCGAAACCGAGGTCCCGTTTGGTGCGGCAGTAGAACTGCTGCGCCAACTGAACTGGCGGATGTTATAGTCCGCCCGGTTCTTGCTTTTCCGGCTTCCGCGGGAAGTCTGCCGGCCGGTGGTCCTGCAGCATTTCGGCCAACAGTTCCAGGGGCAGGCCGACTACGTTGGACTCGCTTCCCCGGACAATGTGAACCCAGCCCAGGCGGTCCTGGTATCCGAACGCGCCCGCTTTGCCGAGCCACGCGCCCGAGCTTAGGTAGTCGTCGATCTCGGCGTCGCTAAGCGGGTCCATGCGGAGCGTGGTTACGTCGACGCCAACGTCGGCTCGCCCGCCAGGCTGCTTCCGGAGACATACTCCGCTCACAACGCGGTGCTCTCGGCCCCGCAGCGTTTCCAGCATGCGTCGGGCGTCGTTCACGCCGGAGGGCTTCCCCAGGATCAGGCCGCGGCACTCCACCACCGTGTCGCAGCCGAGGACCAGCCCTCGCTCGATCCGGGAGGCAACGTCGGCCGCTTTTTCGGCGGCCAGGCGGGCGACAAGCTGCGCCGGACTCTCCCCGGCCGCCGGGCCGCTCTCCTCGGTCTCCGTGGGCGGGCACACCTCGAACTGATAACCGGCCGCCGCGAGCAACTCCCGCCGCCGGGGAGAACGGCTTGCCAAAACCAGCTTCAACTGCCGGGCGGCTTCGCACATCGAAGTCCTGTGTTCGATTCGTCGAAAAGAAAAGGGGACAGGTCCAATTTGCCGGGACGGCCCGGTGGGTGCTTCGCACAAATTGGACCCGTCCCCTTTTTCTTCAGAGGGATCGCGAACGGCACACCGTCTTTTCGGGCGCCTCGTCGGCGTGCCCGTTTCTTGTTACGATTCCAGCAGCGGACCGGGCGTCACCCGCGAAGGTCCGGCGTCATTTTAGGGTGCGGCCGTCCGGCGGAATAGACCAGCCGACTCATGAACCCAATGCCCCTGGAAATCCTTTACGAAGACAACCACCTGCTGGCCGTGCTGAAGCCGGCCGGCCTGGCGACCATGGGGCTTCCTGACAACAAGCCAACGCTGCTCACGGCGGCCAAGGAGTATATCGGGGATCGGTACGACAAACCGGGCAACGTCTACCTGGGCGTGGTGAGCCGACTCGACGCCCCGGTGACCGGCGTGGTCTTGTTTGCCCGCACGTCGAAGGCCGCCCGGCGGCTGACCGAGCAGTTCCGCGCCCGCAGCGTCCGCAAAGTCTATTGGGCACTCGTGGAAGGGTGCGTCGAGCCACTCTCGGACGAGTGGGTCAATTGGGTCTGCCACGACGAGCGGCACCGCCGGGTACACGTGGTTGGGCCCACCCACCCGGGAGCGAAAGAGGCCCGACTGAGCTATCGGCGGCTGGATTTCCGCGACGGGATTTCCCAGCTCGAGCTGGAACCGGAGACCGGCCGGAAGCATCAAATCCGAGTGCAGTTGGCCGATCGCGGCCACCCGATCCGGGGGGATCGCAAGTACGGCAGCCAGCACCAATTTCCTGCCGGCATCGCGCTGCACGCCCGGCGCCTGGAAATAAATCACCCGGTTCTGCATGAACGGGTAAGTCTAGAGGCCCCTTTGCCGGAGGCATGGGGTAGGTTTGGAGTGCGGGGGTAGATGGAGCCCCCGTCTTGGCGCAGGTGGGTGGCATACGGTAACGTAACCGTAGGGAATGTCCAAGAACGGCTCCGAACGTCTTGATAGCTACTGTTGCGGAAAGTCAAAGATTAGGAATTGGAGGGTGGCATGGCCAAACTTGTTTGGCCATGTGCAGGTTTCCCCGTTGGGAGGCGACATGCCCACGCAAGCGAG
>JBDRTC010000533.1:0-3495 GCA_043824335.1 Planctomycetota bacterium
ATCGACATCGTCTTCTTGTTGATCATCTTCTTCATGGTAGGCACGAAGTTCTCGGAGTTGGAACGCAAGATCGGATTGCGGGTACCGGAGGTCAGTGGCGCCGAGGCGCTCACCGCCGCCCCCGAGCCGAGGGTCGTCAACGTCTATCGCGACGGGAGCATTACCCTGGATCGCGCGCCGGTCACGCTTGAAAAACTCACCCAATCGCTGGCCACGGCCCGAAGCCAGTACGCCGACCTGGGCGTGCTGGTGCGCGGGGATGGCGGGGGGCAGTTCCAGCGGGTCGCCGAAGTGCTCAACGCCTGCAAGCAAGCGGACGTTCGAGAGCTGGGAATCTCCGTCCGTCCGGCGGCCCTGAAGAGGTGACCCATGGGAACGTTTCGGTTGGATCGGCTGCTCGACCTGGTCGCTGGCGTCGATCCCCTGGTGGGGCTCTTGTGGCTGGGTCTGGTAGGCCTCACCGTCACCCTGATCGTGCTGATGCGGACCCGCTGGGGCCAGTCGCAGCCGCTCAGAAAATGCCTGGTCCTCTCGGTGCTGACCCATTTGCTCCTGGCCGGCTACGCGACCACCGTGCATATCGTCAGTTCCGCTTCCCTCCAGGCGGACGAGCCGGTCATGCGCGTGTCGATCACCGACGCGGACGTCGGCAAGGAATTCATCGCGCAAAACTCAACCACCGAGGCGAAACCTTGGGAGTCGTTCTCGCATGAGTTGGTCGTCGAGCCCGAACCGCCCGAGATGGCCCGACCGGAAGCCGCCGAGACGCCGGAACCGGAGCGCCAGCCTCGTAAGGAGCGCACGGGCCTGTCGGCCGATCCGTCGTTGGAACACCTGGCGCCGGCCGACGTGATCCAACCGAAGCCCGGAACGCTGCCCTCGCAAGACTTGGCAGGGCCCGCCGTCAGGTCCGGCAAGGCGTCCGAGCCGATCGAGGCGCCGTCGGCCGAACGTCGCCCCGATCGGCCGACCACCCTGCCCCACTCCCCGCAACCCGAACGCCGTTCGCCCTCCGACACGGTGCCACTGGAGCCTCAAAGGAGCCACCGTAGCGGCCTTCCTTTCGCACTTCTCGATCAACCACAGCCATTGCCCCGGTTAAGTGACCTCCAAACAACTCCCGACCCCGAGCAATCGCTTGCCGGCATGAGGGATCTACTCACCAGGGGGTCGCAAGGCAAACCCGCCGAGTCGGCGGAAAGCGAGCCGCGGGCGGACTCGCCGGCCAGTCCGATGGACGTCGAGTCGATGCCTGGGGCGGGCCCGGCTGCGACCGACGCCGACCGCCTCAAGCCGCCGTCTCTCGCCATGCGGGGCGATGGGGACCCTTTGAGTGGCGCTGGCGGCGGTTCCGTCGAAGGCGGCATGTCGGCAGTCGGCCCCCCCTTGCTTCCGATGAACCGCCGCGAGCGCACGGAGAATCAGGTCCCGGCCATCTACCGGCTCCGGGTCGCCCCGGATCGGTCCAAGGTGGCCCAACTCCATGGCGCCACCCCCGATTCGGAGGCCGCCGTCAAAGCGGCGCTGGCGTGGCTGGCCAATGCCCAGGCGCCCGATGGGCACTGGGATGCCGAGACCTACGGCGCGGGCCGCGAGCAATTCGTTGCCGGCCGCGACCGCCAACGAGCCGGCACCCAGGCCGACACCGGGATCACGGGGCTGGCCTTGCTGGCGTTTCTCGCCTCCGGGCACACGCACCAGGAGGGTCTCTACAAGTCGAACGTGCGTCGCGGCCTTCAGCACCTTCTGAACATTCAGGGACGCAACGGAAACCTGGGCGCTGGGGCGAGCACCTACGGGTTCATGTATTGTCACGCCATGGCCGCCTTTGCCCTGAGCGAAGCCTACGGCATGACCGGCGATCCACGGCTGCGCGAGCCGGTCCAACGAGCCGTGGACTACACGCTGGCTGCGCAAGACCGGTCGGGAGGAGGCTGGAGATACAAGCCGGGGGACCCGGGCGACACCAGCCAACTCGGCTGGCAGTTGATGGCACTGAAAAGCGCAGAATTGGCGGGGGTCCCGATTCCGGATCAATGTCGTCGAGGCGCTCTCCGGTTTCTCGATAGCGTGTCCTCCGGCCAATACGGGGGACTAGCCGCTTACCGGCCCGTAGAGCAGGCCACCCGGCCCATGACTGCCGAAGCCCTCGTGTGTCGCGTTTTCTTGGGAGTGAACCCCTCGCACGCGGCCTTCACGGAGGCGGGCGATTTCCTGTTGGCTGAACTGCCGGGAGACGCAAAGCCAAACCTCTATTACTGGTACTATGCAACTCTCGGGATGTACCACCTTCAGGGTGTTCATTGGGACCAATGGAACAGTGCCCTGCAGAAGACTCTGGTTTCCAGCCAACAGAAGAAGGGCCCCCTGGCTGGCAGTTGGGACCCCGACACGGTGTGGGGCGGGTACGGCGGGCGCGTCTACAGCACCGCGCTGGCCACGCTTTGCCTGGAGGTGTACTACCGCTTTCTGCCGCTCTACCTGGAGGCATCCGTGCCTCGTCATCCGCTCCGGTAGTTGACACGGCCCCTCCCAACGGCCAATGCCCGGCTCCCCGTGCCCGCGGACCTGTTTGACAGGCGGCCCGGGCCCGGTAAAATAGATAGGTGATACACGTTTCCCGCCTGCGTCCACGCGCCGGAGAGAGATGGGTCCGTTGTGAAGCCGGGGCTCCGGCCGGGCCCGTAATTCCCGACCGGGAACGCTCGGCCGTTCCCACTTTCGCGAGGGTCTGACTATGTTTGCCCCCCCATTTGGCTACTTCGGCATGCCTGGGCCGGTTGAAATGATCATCGTGGCGGCGATCATCCTCCTTTTGTTCGGCAATCGCCTCCCCAGCGTCATGCGCTCGCTTGGCCGCGGCGTGGTCGAGTTCAAGAAAGGAGTCCAGGGGATCGAAGACGAGGTCGAAAAAGCAGGCAACGGCAACAAGGACGAGTGACGGGCCGGACGTGGCTTGGTTTGGCGGAACGCCTCGATAGGACGCTTGGCCTGCATCGCGAGGCGGCCGCCGTATGAGAATGGTCCTTCAGCGAGGTCTCTATGGACGTTCTGTTCGCGTTCTTTTCGCCCGGTCCGATGGAACTGATGATCATCCTCGTGATCGGCGTGTTGCTCTTCGGCAAACGGCTGCCGGAGGTGGGACGCTCCCTGGGCAAGGGGATCGTCGAGTTCAAGAAGGGAGTTCGAGGGGTCGAAGACGAGCTCGAATCGGCCACGTCCTCCTCCTCCCACGTGTCGGCTCCCCGCGACGATGTCGACGACCACGACACGGCGACCGCTCCCAAGTTCGAGCCCCCCACGGCCGAGCCCAAGAGCGAATCCAGCGACGAGCCGGCGACCGTGTCGACCGGCGAGTCCCACGGGGAATCGCCCGAACAGGGCAAGCCGGAATCGGGTGGAGCTTGAACTCTCCGCGAGCCGATACCGATCCCGGCGGGCCCCCAGTCCGCGCACGGCACCTTCCCGGGGCGGCTAGCTCAGTTGGTTAGAGCG
>JBDRTC010000534.1:0-2802 GCA_043824335.1 Planctomycetota bacterium
GGAACCCCCTCAGCTGTCTGCTCCCGCTTCGCTTCACGCTTCACCGTAACGCCAACCCGTTGACCGCTCGATCACACAGACCGACGTGCCACACCAACTGTCCGGTGGGGATGTATGGATCGCGCTTGACACACGCAGCTAGTCGGTTGGCGCTGGAGTTGCACAGGACGCCCAACGTTGGGGTCTTTGTTCCGGATCTAAAGGAAGACTACCTCGGCCTCGTCGATCATGGTTTCGCTTGCGCACGGCTGAGGGATCTTCCTTGGAACGTGCTGGAACACTTCGGCGGGGACATTCGAGCTCATTGCTGGGAAACCGGCCGACAACTCGGCTCGGCGGTGTTCCTGCAGAACTCGGAGACGGTCTACTCGAGAAGACTTCTACGGATGTTTCGCGAGAAGGGGCAGCCGACGCTGGACGAGTTCCGGTGTGCGGTGCAGGAACTGAAGTCCGGCAAATCAACTGGCCTAACTCCCGGCCAGGCAGACGCCCTGCGTGGAAGAATCGCACAAATATGTGCTGTGCTAGGAGAAAGGGCGTGCAGGGTGCGTCATGGCTTCCAGCCTCAGCGGCATGATCAGGAGTCGATTGTCATTGGGATCGACGTGGGTGACGCAAGGACTGAAGACCTGTTCGTGACGTGGGTCTTGCATTCCCTCTTTAGGCACAACAAGGACAACGGAATACGTCCCAACCGGCTCCGTGTCGCGGTAATCGCCGACGAGGGGGAGTACACGCTGCGCCCGAGGCCCAAGGAATTTCCGTCATACCTCCAGGAGCAGTTGTGCCATCAGCACCAGGAGTTCGGTATTGCGTTGATCGGTCTTTGCCACGAAAGCATCGCAGTTCCGATTCAGGCGAATCTTCGGTGGAAAATTTTGCTGTCTGTGGGTCATGCGGGCCTGATGCGTATGCAGGCTGATGCGATGGGCATGAACGAGAAGCAATACTTGTGGAGCGTCAGACACTTGGGTATCGGCAACGCCGTGATCCAGACGCCGAAGTTCAGTGAGCCGCTCGTCATCGCGTTGTTCGATCGCAAGGAGAAGGTCGCCTTTCCGACCAACGACGTGGTCAGACGGTCGACAGAGACATTAGTGGCGCGAATACGCGAATACGCGCCCTATGAGGACTCACCTTCGGTTGTCGGCGAGGAGAAACAAGAGGAGAAACAAGAGGATAGGGACGATAGGGGACGGCTTGAGGTGGTTCCAGGAGCTTTGGCATTGGGCGTATGCATCGCCGAGAACGCAGGAATAGAGACGGTCGATGCCTATAAAAAGAGCGGACTGAAGGCGACCCGGGGGAATCTGGTAGGTATGTATCTCCTCGAGAACGGGCTCATACAAAGTGCACAATGCAACATCTATGGAGGCAGGGGTAGGCAACCGGTCATCTTGGAGGCGACCCGAAAAGGGATAGAGTTCTTCAAGAAGATCTATCCGGGACTACGGGCCAGAGTGCTGCCAGGCAAGGGGGGGCTTCACCATCGAGGATACCAGAATGCCACCGCGGTATTCCTGCGGAGGCGAGGCAAGAGCGCAAAGGTCGAAAGCCGCAACGCCGACATCGGGGTTGAGAGGAAAGACGGCACGGGCTGCGACGCGATAGAGATCGTGAACGAGAACAGCCACAACGTAAGAGAGAGAATCGATGCCAACAGGTGTGTGGGCTTCCTGAAGACCATTGTTGTGCGTTGCGATGAGGCTCCATCGATCGAAGAGCTAAGAAAAGAATGTGTTGGAATGGAAGCGGTAGAGATTAAGGAGCAAAGGGAATTCCGCCTGCCGAGAAGGAAGAGGGAGAAAGGGAAGAGAGGAGGGCGGTTGGCGACCGGAACGCAGTGTACCCTTTTTGACGAGGAGGAGAAATGACAAAGCAAATCGACGCGATGTATCAGGCAAGCGTCAAGGAGCAACAGGCAGGGATGAACAGGACGGCGGCGCTGAAGATCCTGAAGTCGGAGGACGTCGCAAAGATGACGATGTCCCAGTTCATCGAGGAGGTCAAGGGAAGTGAGGTGTGGGCTGGCGCTGGAGGGATTGGCGAGTTGCTCGTCTCGGAGTTCGGAGGAGTCGGAACCAAGAAGAAGCCTCAGATGACCGACCGACCGCTGCTCGACAACCGGATCAACGAGGTGTTGGGAGCAAAGCGAGGGGAGTGGATGTCGGGGAGCGAGATCGCTCAGGCGGTGAAGGATGTCCAGGGAGCGACACCGCAGGCGGTTGCTGGGCGGCTGAGGGTGCTGGCGGGGGAGGAGAAAATTCAGAAGAACGGCGAAGGATCGTCGCGCAAGTACGCGTCGGCCGTAGCCATGGCGCCGCGCGAGGGGCGTGCCGAGAAGAGGGAGGGGGAGTTGACTGCTGGGGCGAGCACCTCGGTACGAGAGAACAGCTAATCCCTCCAAGCCGACACAGCAACTGACGTCGAACCGGCGCTGCAGCCGGGATTTCAGCAAGACACCTACTACTACTAGGACCAATCCGAAACCAGGGCGCAGACCGCCCTGGTCGCCGCAGCATTGGCCCGCTGCGGCCTGAAGATGGAAGGCCGAACGAACGATGGGCACTCGAGACCCTCGAGACCGGTACTCAATTACTCAAACGACGCCAGGCGGCAGTCTGTCGCCGTGCGCCCTCGCGCGGGGCAGCCCAGCGATGGGTCTCGCCGAAGGCACGCACCCCCCGTGTAGCGCCAGTTGTTCCAGAAGCGACTGATCCGAGAGGAGCAGGACATCGCGGTGCACCATCCTACGTCCTGGCCGGAGCCCCTGCGGAGGTTCTACCGGCACTATGCAGAAGA
>JBDRTC010000535.1:0-4659 GCA_043824335.1 Planctomycetota bacterium
TTCGCTTCGCCGTCATTAAAAAGTATGGGCTAAAGAGCCTGTTCGGGACCGGTCAAACCGCAACCCCCGGGAGGCGACAACGCGCCGGCACGTCCGTGTCGAGAATAGGCGCAGCCCAGTCGGAGAATCAGGCCACGACGCCGCACGCGGCAGGTTGATCTTGCCTCGCAGGGGAGACTTCGGTATCACACGCGATCGGCGATACGTCGCACAGGACTTCAAAACCGGCGAGTATCAGGTCCGGCCGTGCCGTCGGGACCTCCTCAAGAGGGGCTGATAGCTCCGTGGCGCAACGAAAAAGGAGACGCGGCGATGGGAAGATCGAGGTCACGATCGGACGGGTCGGTTGCCAGTCGCTACGTCGATATGTGGGCTTTCCTCAAGATGCACCCCACGAACGTCGAGCTGCTGCAACGGTTGAAGTCGGCGGACGACCGCCAGTTCGGCGCGAACATGGATGTCTGTGGATCGGCATCGCAGCAGCATCCCAAGAAGTCCGGTTGGGACAAGACCCACATCTTCGGAATCCGCAGCGACGTCTGGAATCCGGATGAAATCGAACATCGCCGCTTGGTGATGAAGATGTTCAAGTCGACCGGCGAGCGAATCCGCTGGGCCGGGACGATCGAGGAGATCACCACCCGGGAAGTGCACAATTCGATCGGGTCCCGCCGAGCCGTGCTGTCAATGGCCGTGCTCCTGCCGGGCTACGAATACCTGGTGTTGGTGCAACAAAACCACCGCACGTTCTGGATCCCGTCGATCTTCACCTTCGGCTTCTACGACGAGGGGCACGATCGGATGCAGTACATCGGCATCAAGCGCAAATGGGTTTCGTTCGGCGCCGACTTCGTGATTGAATCGGGAGGGCGGAAGATCGGGGAAATCGACGGCCGGCTCATCGGCTTCGGTTACAACGCCAACGTTCGCGTCGACGAGCCGTCCTTGGCGAAGAACCAGCGTTTCCTGGATCTGCTCACCCTGTTCGCCGCAACGGTGGGCTACCACCGCGCGATGCGAAAGAGCGTGAAGCGGCGTGTGCGGGCGGCGCGATCCGGCGTGCCTTCCCAGCACGGGGTCGAAGATGAGGAATTCTGGCTGCTCAAGAATCCTCGACGCCGGGCGGCGTGAGACCGGGCGGAAGCTAGCCGACGCGATGGCGTGGCCATGTCGAGAATAGGTGGGGGCTGTTGAAAAAGTCCGCGGGCCTACAACAGGTTGTGCAAGCACGCATGAAGCAGTGCAAGATGTTGTGCAAGCACCCGACTTTTTCAACAGCCCCGGTGGTTATTTGAGGCGCATGATCGGCGAGGAGCGCCTACGGATTCGTGGCTGCTTTCTTGGGCGATCGTGCCTCAATCGCAGCTATCGCCCGTCCTGCTTCCGCTCGAACGTACGAACGAACGAGGCCGCCGGTGTCAGCATCCTCTCTCGGCAATTCCAGACGCTTTCGCAGCATTGGCAGAGCCTCCCGAGCGTCTGGGCCGATACCACGAAGCGTCTCCGCCGCCCAACCTTGATACCGGAATCGGCCTTGTTCTAGCGTGCGAATGAGCACGGGAATCGTCGAGAGGATGGCTTTCGAATTGCGCGCTCCCTCTGCATCAATCTTGAGGGCGGCGCGTGCAGCGGCGAGCCGCTCAATGTCAGATCGCTCCTCCGAACCAGCTACTTCCAATAAGGCTGGTATAGCCTCCTTGGCCCCGGCTCCGATCCACCACAGCGCGGACGTCGCCCTCTCGATGACCTGCTCGTTCCTGCAGTCTAACGCCTTTGCGAGTGCCGCAACCGCCGGTCGTCCAATTCGATTGAGGGCAACGCTCGCTGAGGTGGCGACAGCGGCATCCTCGTGGGCGAGCAGTTCGATGAGCCGCGGAACGGCCGGAGCGCCCATGCTCCGCAGCGCAACCATTGCCGCCCGACGTTCCGGCGCATCCATGGGCGACAGCATGGGGATGAGATCGTCGATAATGCTTGGGCCCGCCTTTCCAAGCGATCCAGCCGCCGCGTCGGAAAGTCTCCTCAATTCATGGCTTCTCCGTCTCTTATTCTCGTCCTTCTCTAGAGGATCGTACGGGGCCTGATCCCGGATGACGGCCAACAGGGCGGCGCTGGCCTCGTCGCTCAAGACGCCCAGTGTTCCCAGCGCTCGGGCAGCGTAGCGAGCCGAGAGATCATCATCGGCGCGAAGCATTTTCACGAGCTCCCCTTCGATGGCGTCGTCGTGGAAGCGGCCCAAATCGATGCTTGCTGCCGCCGCGGCTCGATGCTCGGGCTTGTCGGACCGCAAGAGCTTGAGGATGTAGGGAGTAGCGACATCGCCAAGGCTGTACAGGAAAACAAGATAGAAACCAGCCATTTCGCCTGCTTCGGGATCGATGGCGGCGTCGCATAGAGCAGCGGCCGCCTTTTCCCGTGACCGTTCCGGAAGTTCGGCGAAGGACCCGGGTTTCATGCGTTCCATGGTCATCGCCGCGCCAAACACGTGTTTTTTCTCACCGAGAAGGGATCTTAGTTTCGGAAGGGCCGCTTCAGCATCGGGGCCCATCTTTTGAAATAACCCATAGAACCGCTCTATGTCGGCGCCCGACTCGATCGATTGCATCACTTGCGGCATGATGCCCCGACCCCGAGCCACTAACGCTACCTCGGCGGCTTGCCGAGTTCGGTAAGCATCTGACGTCAAATCGTCGATCAGTTCCGCTGTCGTCCTGGAATGCTGGTGCGTCCTTGAGGTTTCCCCCTTGCTAGATCGACGTTCGACGCCTCCATTGGCCGCCAGCAGCAGCTTATACCCCTCGGAGTTCCCTCGGATAGCCGCCAGCCGGATTGGCGTGACTCCCTCCTTGTTGGGGACATCCACCTTTGAACCTGCGTCAATCAATAGTCTAAGGCTATTGACCTCGCAAGCCCCAGATATCGCCATATGTAGCGGCGTCTGTCCACGATCGTTCTTGGCATTTGGATCGGCGCCCTCTTTCAAGAGAAGTCTGAGGGCTTCGATTCCGCCCTGAAGAGCCGCGGTATGCAGGGCGGTGTCGCCAGACTTGGACCGCACGTTGACGTTGGCGCCCCTGTCCAACAAGAGCCTAAGAAGTTCGACGTGTCCCCCTTGAGCGGCTTGGACCATGCCTCCATCGGGACTGACGCCCGCTTGCAGCAAGAGAGCCACCGACTTGCCGCGATTCAGCCAGCAAGCGAATCCCAGGGCTTCGGGATGAGCGGTCGCGCCGGCCTCCAACAACAGTTTGACCGCTTGCGCATTCCTCCCTCCAGCAGCCTCGAGGATGGGGGTTCTACCGAAGATATCCCTCGTGTTGACTTCGGCGCCCTTGGAGATCAGCATCTTCAAGATCTCAACATGGCCATTCATTGCGGCGTATTGGAGAGCGGTCATCCCGCTAGTGTTCGCAGCTCTAGGATTCGCTCCTCTTTGCAGCAACTCAGCAACTTCGTCGGCATCGCCATTCCGAACGCAGCAGATCAATGATGTGTCGAGAGCAGATTGGCCCACTTCGGCGCCTCGGCCATCTCCCGCTGCGATTAGGCAAAGCGACACGGCCAGAAACGGTGCTCCGATGTCTGCTGACACGTTCATGGCTAACTCGATATTCGGTGTGTGGTCTGCTCGACTACAACAAGGGAAACCACGATCATCCCAACTGTCCGCCGTCTCAGTGGGGCGAGTTTGTGCCGCAAGTATAACGCGCCGCGCGGTTCTCAAATCCCGAAAAAGGTTCCTATCGCGGCATTCCCACCCAAACAGTGGCCGTCAGCCGGAACTCCCTGTTACCAAATACCATTTGGCCATGTCGGAAATCAAACCACCGAGAAGCCGGGGCGGAGCCGGTGTCTGGGACACACACTGCCCCCCTGAAGGGGCATGCGCAATGGGAGCCCCACTGGTACGCGGCGCCGTGGACCGGGCGGATCACTCGATCCGAAGCGCCCGCAGCGTGGCTTGGCCGTCGGAGGTTACGGCGACCTCGGCGGAGAGCTTTTGGCTGCGGATCGCCTGCTCGTACTTGCGGCCCGTCCCTTCCTGGACGTAGTAGGACTCGATCCCGCACTCGATGCGGTCGTAGCCGGTGATTGTGCCTCGCAGGTACTTGCCGCTGGAGGGGCGGGACGTGCTGAACTTGTCGGCCCGCCAATGGAGGCCGTCCGGCTCGGGGACGAGCGAGACGTAGACCGTCCGTCCCTGCCACTCCCGGCTGTTGTACCGTGATCGCGGGAGCCCTGCGATGCCGCCGGGCGGCACGCGGCTGAAATCGTAGCTGAGGATCACGTAGTCGCCGCGGAAGAGGTCGCGGGGATCGACGGGCACGACCCGCAGCAGGAGCGTGTCGCCCGTCACCAGGGGCGTGGCCCGCTGGACGATCATCGCCCCGAGCACCACGACCTGGAGCCCGACTGCAAGCACGAGCACGTGGAACTCCCGCCCCCTCAACCATCCGAAGGCGCGATCGGGCCACGTGGGGGGCGCGAACGGGCTGGCCGCTTGATCCGGGCTGCTCTCAGACATGTCGAAACTCCTTTCGCTTCCGCCAGTACATGGCCACGCCGAAGAGGCCCGCCCCGCAGATGAAAAACATCAGCGACGCCCCCAGCATGCCGCCGAAATCGGCGAACAGGTCGACGTAGCGCAACACGCTCCAC
>JBDRTC010000536.1:0-8800 GCA_043824335.1 Planctomycetota bacterium
GGCCGTCTTGTCGACGTACTCCCAGCGGCCGTAGAGGATCCGGCCGTCGGGCATGACCGTGGGGTCGAACTCGGTGACGTTGTTCGACGAGATGCTGCGGACGTCGCTCCCGTCGGCGTTCATCGTGTGGAGCGTGTCCACGCCCGAGTTGAAGCAGGGCACCAACGCCTTGGGACGCGTCGAGGTGAACACGATCCGCTCGTCGGGAAGCCAGGCCGGCGTGATGTCGTGATGATGCTCACTTTGGGTGAGGCGCGCGAGGCCCCGGCCGTCGATCCCGATCTGGTAGAGGCTCGTCGTGGCCTCCGGGCCGGGCCGATGGGCGAACACCAGGCGCGTGGCGTCCCAGGAGAGGTCGGGATCGCGGTACACGCCGCCGCCCAGCGTTTCGGAGGTCGCCGCGTCGACGATCGCCCGAACCTCGCGCCCGGGGCCCGGCCGGTGCGGCTCTCGAACCACGTAGATCCCGCCGCCGGGATGCCAGGTGTAGTAGTCGTCATAAATGTGCGCGGCAAAGTACGGGTGCTGCTTCACGAACAGCAACGGGGCGTCGAGCAGGCTCAAATGGGCCCTGGCGCGAAGCCCCCGGGCACGGCAGTAGAGATCGCGCCACGCCTGGCGGTCCTCGGGCGAGGTCGCCTTTGCCTGAGACTCCAAAGCGGCGATCTCCTCGGGCGACGGAGCTTCGCTCCGCTTCATCGAGCCCAAGCGGGCGGAACGTTCGACCATCTCCCGCGCGTCGGATAACGCCGCGGCGATCGACTCCCGGTAAAGAAAGCCCTGGCTGGAGAACGTCTTGTTTCCCTTGGTCGTGCTCCAGGAGTACGGGTAGACGGTGCCGCCGCCCTTCGCAGTCAACTCAATCTGTTCCGAAACCGGCTCCTGGTTCGGCTCGACGACTGCGGACGCAAGCCGCATCCCGGTCGGACCGTCCGCCGTCCACGAAAGGCGGATTGCCGTATCGGCCGGCACGAGCCGAACGGGGATCGGCTCCAGCCACAACGTCGGCTTGCGAAAGTTGACGGCGGCGCCCGGTGCGGCAAGTTGTCCCAAGCCGAGGCCGGCTAGGTCGGCCGGCAGCTTTCCCTCCACGCGACGCAGGGCCTCCACGGCGAACGTCATGGCGACCTCGCCGCGGATCGGCAGGGCCAGCTCGATCGTCTTTGTGAAGAGGCCTTCGCCGCTTTGCCCCACCGACTGCTCCGGAATTCCTCCGCCCGGGCCGACGTGGTAAGGCTGCTTCCCCACGGTGAACAGCTCGCCCTCGGGCGTAAGCGCCCCCAGCCCTTCGAGATCGCGTGGCGACTCGATCGCCAGGTAGACGTTTTCGTCGTCGCGGCAGGCACTCACGTGGAGCATGAACGGCCCGTTTTGCCACTGGTCGAAGACGGGGCCGACCGGAAAGCGCGTGGCGTGCTGCCAGGCGGTTTCGTCCAAGCGCCCATCGGCCTGAATCGGCCCGGTCGCTTTGGGCAAGGGCATGGTGGCCGTCCCGGCCGGCACAGTCATCCGCGGCCACTGGGCGACCTGGCCGGTCCGGGCCTCACTCAAGGCAAAAGAGGCCGTGCGGATTTCGTCCTGCCACCAGTAGACCGCCTGTTCCGGCGTGGGCTCGGCCGCGCTCGGTCGCGGCAGCCAAACGAGCGCCGCCAGGAGCGCGAAAAGCGCTGGCCCCCGTCTTAGGGACGGCCGACAAACAACTTCCCGGTTTCGGAGGGGGACAGTCCCATTTTCCCTGCCGGAAAATCGGGACAGTCCCCGAGTTATTCTTCGGCCGTCCCTTACGGTGGTCGCGGGAGGCTTTGGGATCATCGTCTTTTCCTTCTGGCCGACGAGGGTCGGCGCATCGGAGCAATCGGCCGGTTCGAGAAAGTGGCGCCGTCTGGTTCTCTTTCTAGCCGCGATTCGGCGCGGGTTCAAGCCGAATCCGTGGTGGTTTTCGCGGTCCCGATCGAGTAGTCGCTCGGCTGGCTGCGGGGAACGCTCACGGAACTGGCGATCCCGATCGAAACCGAGTAGCCGCCGCGTGGGCCGCCTCAAGCGGGCTCGAATTGCGGAACCGGAAGCTGCTCGCCTTGCTTCAGGGCCGACTCCTGGGCCACGATGCCCGGCACGGTCATCGCCAGCGACTCATAGAGATCGATCTCCGGCTCGCGGTCCTCCACGAGTGCGTTGACGAACTCCGCCGAGATGAACGTCTGCGATCCGCCGTGCCCCGACTCGTGGCGCATGGTGTCGGGCAGCATGTCCGACTTCCAATACTGGGGAACCGCGACCGGGCGGGCCCCCTCGCCGCGGACGTTTTCCACCGCGCCGTGCACCCCCTGGGCGGGCATGTAGAGGGTCGCCTTGTCGCCAAACCACTGCGCCCGCTCTCCACCGGCATTGCAGACGTAAAACACGTTGCACCGGCAAACGTGCCCCTGATCGGTCCGCATCAGCGAAGCCTGGTTCCAGAAGGGGTTTTGGTAGACGTTGTCGGTGCGGGAGGGGTGGTCCCTCAGCTCGAGCCCGTTTCCCGCCCAGCCCAGGCAGGAAACCTCGCGGACCCGCTCGCCGGTCACGCCGACGAGATACCCCAGCGAATGCGTGGGGTAGAGCATCGGCGCGTAGCCCCATCGCCAGGACCGCGAGCCGTCGGGATTGCCGAACACGGCCATGTGGTCGGTTCGCGGCTTTTGGAAGTCGCTATCGTGGTAGTAGTATTGAACCAGGTCGTGGTAATACTCGCACTCGGTGTAGAACAGCTCGCCGAATCCCCCGCCGCGGAAGAGATTGCGTGCAAAGATGCACTCCTGGCGGTACCAGCTCGTTTCGGCCATCATGTAGCGAAGCCCCGTCTCTTCCTTGACCTCCTTGAGCATCGCGGCCTCTTCGAGCGTCAGGCAGGTCGGGCAGGCCGAGACCACGTGCCATCCCCGCTCCATGCACATCTTGATGTGCCGGGCGTGATCCGGGGCGCCGGAGAAGACGGCCACGGCGTCGACGTCGCGCGCTTCCTTGAGCATGATTTCCAACGAGTCGTAGGCGGTGTCGCAGGCGTATCGCTTGCGGAGCCCGTCGCGCCGATCCGCGCGGAGATCGGTCACGCCGGTCACTTTGCAGTTGGGATGCTCGTGCCAGGAGAACGCGGCCCCAAAACCCCCGCCCACGACGCCCATGCGGACGGTCTTGCCCGACTCGCCGGGATAGGCCCGGCCGGCCACGGTCCACAGCTCCCCGGCGGCGGCCAGCGCGGCCGCGGAGGAGATGGTGAGGAACGGGCGTCGCTCCATGGGCGCGGTTTTCGTCCCCTCCCGGTCATCCTGGCTGAAACTCTCCATCGTCGGCTCCTGTCTTCGTCTGGACCGCCATCTTGATCGCTATTCTACCACGACCGCCGTGCCGTAGGCGACGATTTCGGCGGCGCCGCCCATGAGCATCGAGGTCGTCAGCCGGGCCATCACGATCGCATTGGCGCCCAACTCCTCGGCCTGTTGGACCATTCGGTCGATGGCCTGCTCGCGGGATTCGCCCATCAGCTTGGTGTATTCGGTGACCTCGCCGCCGATGATGGCCCGAAACCCGGCCATAATGTCTTTGCCCAGGTGGCGCGCCCGGATGGTGTTCCCGCGGACGAGGCCGAGCGTCTTGACGATCTTCTTTTCCGCAATGGTTTCCGACGTGGTGACGATCATCGTTCGACCTCCCGGGAATACTTGTCGGTTTTTCTGACAGTCAGCCGCTCGCGCACCGCCGACACAAGGAGTATTGCGCCGCCGACGATCAGCGCGACCACGCCCACCTTGAGCGCGAGCGAAATACCGGGATCCTGGATCATCTCTTCGATGGCCTCAAAAGCCCCCCAGCAAATCAGGACGATCGCGCCCAGCGAGAAGAGGATCCATCCCACGCCCCGCTCCAGGCGGTTGTAAATACGGCTCCAGTACCGCTCCAATTCCGCATCCGAAGGTTCTTTGAACTTGATCATGGTCAAATGCTCCTTGAGGGCAAGGGATTCCTCCAGTTCTCGTTGACAGGCTTCACAGGCGCGGAGGTGGTCTTCGAGCTGCTCGCGCCGGGGCGCCGGCAACTCGTCGTCGACGTATCCGGTGATCCACTCCCTGTAATCTTCGCAACTCATATCGGCTCACCTGAAAACTGCGCCCTGAGGGCCTCACGCGCCGTGTGAAGCCGGGACATCACCGTCCCGATGGGGATCTCGAGCACGCCGGCGATCTCCTTGTACGACAGGTGTTCAAAATGTTTCAGCACGAGGATTTCGCGGTGTTTCGTGGGCAACTCCAGGATCGCCTGCCAGAGGCGCTCGGTCTGTTCGTTCCGCTCGACCAGCACGGCCGGGTCGGCGCCCGCTTGGGGCACGGCCCGGGCTTCCATCAGCTCCTCGTCGCTCCGTTTGCGGCGGCGCCGGAGCCACGTGAGCGCAACCTTTCTAAGGATGCTCGAATACCACACAAAGAAGCTCGAGTCGCCGCGAAACGTGCGGATGTGCCTCCATGCCCGGACAAAGGCTTCCTGGGAGACGTCGAGTGCGTCGGCGTGGCTGCCCACCAACACAACCGCAACCCCGGTCGCCCGGCCCGCGTATCTCTTGACCAGGATGCCGAACGCGTCGGCGTCGCCGTCTTGAGATCGGCGTATCAAGGCGTCGTCCATCGGTGCTCCTGATCCCCACTCAATTGGATAGACTCGCGCACCGTCAGTTTTATTCATTCCGAGGCCGGTAGCACAAGCCTCCAGCCCGTGATTGGGGGTACAGGTAAGGGGCGGCCGGAGAATAACTCGGGGACTGTCCCAATTTTCCCGCAGGGAAAATGGGACTGTCCCCCTCCCAAACCGGGAAGTTAGCTATCGGCCGCTCCTAAGCTGTTCCCGGCAGCGGTCGACGGATTCAGAGGTTACCCCGGGTGACCCGCTGCGATTCAGAATCGCAAGGGAAGCCTATCCGAGAGGCCCTCGGCAAGGCCGCGGTTCGGCAGCCGAACGCGTCGGGCGATCAGTTGGGTGAGCTGTTGGAGTTCGGCGGAGTCGAGGTTCAGCTTGCCGAAAAGCTCTTCCTGCTTGGCCAGAATTACTCCCTCGAACTGCGCCAGCTCGCTCTCGACCTGCCCACGCACGTAGGCCAAAAGCTCCTGGCGGCGGGCCTCCAGCTCGCGCTTTAGCATCCCGTTGAGTGCCCCGGCAAGTTGCGGGCCGAGGTTCGATTGCAGCTTCCAGTCGGGCTTCTGGAGCGTGCCGGAGAGGTCGACAACCACGCGAATCTCTTGCACTTCGCGCATCGCCGTTTGGAGACTTTGGGCAAGCCGCGGGCCGTCGCGGACCGTCCCAAGATCGGGGGTCAGCTCCACGGGCTTCTGGGCGACGAGGATCTGGCCCGAGAGTGCGTCTCCTTCCAGGTCGAGCGAGACCCAAAGGTGCGTGCTCCCCGGCGAGACGGTCACGGCCAACTGGCCCGGCCGGCCCAGAACCCGCTCCGGCTGCTTGATGCCCGGAAGGTTGATCGTGATCCGGTCGTGGGGTGTTTCGCCCGTGTGGTCCAGAACGGCTTCCAGCTGAAGCGGCGTTCCCGCGTCGACCTGGGCCTTCAGCACCACCGGCTGCCCGTAAACTTGCGGCTGGGTCGTGATTCCAGCAGCGGTGGCCGAGAACTGGAATTGGTGATGGCCCAGTTGCCCCTGGCCGTCCAGCGCCAGCGAGCGGATCAGGAAATCGGGCTCCGGGCGCACGCTGGGAAAGACGACGTCGACTCCGCGGCTGCGAACCGGCTCGGGAGAGTCGGCCTCGGCCGGAAAATATTGCCGGCCCCATTGGACCCACTTGGCCACGCTGAGCACGGTCTCGTTCAGTTCCGGTCCCAGGAGGTACTCCGAAAGCGTTTCGGCGTTCAGATCCGTCGCCAGCCGCAAGGTTTCCTGAATCTTTTGGAGGTCCCGCTCTTTGGCTTCGTCGACGGCGTCCTTGTCAACGAGCGCCTGCTCGTAAAGCCGCTCGATTTTCCGCCGCAACTGCTTCATCTCCCGTTCGACGCTTTCCAGCTCCGACGCCGCCCGCTGAAAGGTGTTCAACACGCTGACCGTATCATTGCCGGGGTTTTGCGAGAGCTTCCGCAGTTGGTCGATCCGCTGCTTCAACGACTCGGTCCGGGCTTCAAGCCGCTCGTACTCGACGGGCCACCGCGCGATCAGCTCCTTGACAAGCCGAACCGACTCGAGCTGCTCGGCCTGCTCAACGAGTTCCTTTTCGAGAATCGCCGTCAGTGGTTCGAGGCATTGGCCGTCGAGCTTTGGCAGGTCGATCTTCGGGAGTTTGAGGCTCCAATCCGCCGCCGGGTCGAGTGTTCCGGAAGTCTCCCGGCCGGTGCCGAACCGCAAGCCGCTCACCCGGCCCTCGCGCACCACGAACCGTTGCCCGAGGAGCGCGTCGCCATCCAGCGCCCAGATGACCTGGGCGGCCTCGACGAGGTTTTCCATCGGCGCTTTGGGGTTGGCCACGCGGACGTCGGTCAGGCGAAGCTCGGTCCGCAAGAGTGACGTCTCGACCTGACCGATCTCGACCTTGGCCGAGGCGGCCGATTGGCCCAGGGAGACGATTGCCCAGCGGACCAGCGGATTGAGCCCCACCCACACCAGCACGACCAGCGCCCCGAGCAGAAGGAGGCGCGGGAGCACATAGTTCCAGCGAATCATCAGACCCTCCAACTCGCGGTGATTTCCGTGCCCCAGAGTAGCTCGATGATTCGATACTTCCCGAGCTTCTCGACCGCCCAGGGCTGACAGCGCCGGGCGGCCAGCTCCGTGATGCGGAAGATGGGATAAAACAGCCAAAGCCCGAAAAGGAGGCTCCCCAGCACCACGGTGTTGTTGAAGGCAGTCCAGGGCGCAAGCGGCAACTGATAAAGCCAGGCCCACATCGGCTCAAGCGACGCCTGGGTAAGCAAGGCCGCTCCGATACGGTGGGTGAGCGGATCGGCCAGCATCCCGACCCAGGAAAAGAGCACGGCGCCGGTCAGGCCCGTGCCCAGGTTGACCCGGGTGCCCAGCAACACCACCATCAATGTGGCGGCAATCAGGTTGCCCTTGGGGACCAGTCCGATCAGCATCCCCAGGGCGAACCCGAGGGCAAGCTGTCGAGGTGTGGCGGCCGCCGTAAACACTTTGGCCAGGAAACGAACCGGTCGGATGAGGTGGAGGAGCATGCCTACCCCCAGTCAGGGTGTACCGCGGCCTCGGCAGAGTTTGCCTAGTCGTCCAATCCTTATCGACCGGCAAAAGCGTTAAACTTGAACATCGTGGTCCATTCCCGGCTCTTCAAGCAGCCCGTTGAAAAAGGCGAGTTAGACCTATCTTATTGAAGCTGCCGCGGCTTGTCCCTTTCATATAGGTCTAACTCGCCTTTTTCAGCGGGCTTCCAGCAGGGTGACCAGTTCGCCGAGGATCGCGCAGGTGGCGCCCCAGATGCGGTGTGACTGCCAGGCAAAATGCGGAGCCGTGTAGCGGCGTCCCTTGTCGAACCGGGGGTGGCAGCCGAAGTTGGCCGGGTCGAGCAGGTGGGCCAAGGGGACTTCGAAGACCTCGTCGACCTCCGCCGGGTTGGGGGCCAGCGGCGGACGGTGCCCGGTCGCTGCAACCCAGGGCTCGACTCGAAAATTGCTCGCCGCCACGTACAGCGGCGAGAGTCGGCCCAGCCGTTCGATCTCTTGATCCCAGGCGCCAAGCTCCTCGTGGAACTCACGAACCGCGGCGGCCCAGCTCGTTTCGCCCGGCTCGATCGCCCCGCCCGGCAGACTCACCTGCCCGGCGTGGTCCGGCAGGTGTTTTGGACGCAACGTGAGCGGCAGGTGCCAGCGGCCCTGGTGCGGATAGAAGAGCACCAGCACGGCGGCCGCTCGGGCGTCGGGCGGCGGCTCCCGGTAATGCCGCGCCCCACGAGGGTCGGGCGTGAAACGCGAGCCTCGTGACGGCCCAGGGAGCGGCTCCCCCAGACGCGCTTTGAGCAACTCGCGGAGTTGGTCGTTCATGGCGAGTCAGGATCGCGCAACTGATAGATCACAAACCATTGGTTCTCGAAGACGACGGGGAGCCAGACCTGGGGCCAGCGGACCGTCAGCACGTAGTCGGTCTCGTACTTCTCGCCCAGGAATTGGAGCCGCTCGGCACCCAGCTCGGCCAGGGAGCCGTTCCATCGGTAGCCTTGCTGAGGGCTGCCCGTGGCGTGGACGTCGAGCATTTCGTCCCACCACCGGACGATCGAGCGGGCGTCCTGCGGGACGTCTTTCCACGTGACGACCTCGCTGCGGCCGGCATACCACTTGAACGTCTGACCCATCCTGGGCGTGAGGAATCGGGCGCCGGCGGGAATCTCTCCCGACTCAACCACCCACGAGCAGGCCTCCCGCCACTGGGCGTACTCCGCGACCTGATACTCCTTGGCCTCGTAATCGTGCATCCGATCGGCGCGGGGCACCGTCGGCGTCATGCGCAGAAACGCGTATCCGCCCACGTGAAGCGCCGCAATCAGCACCGCGACTGCCAGGGCCCACTTGGCTCGCGGCCGCCCGGTTTCCAGCGCGTGAACGAGGTAGCGGGCTCCGACCAGCGCGACGGAGAGCGGCACGGCCACGTCGGAGAGCCTAAACCAGTAGAACCGCAACAGGCCGGCCGAGAGCCCCGCGCTGACGTGCTCCAGCAAGCTGACGCCCAGGCCCACGCCCGCAATCGCCAGCGCGCCGACGACGAACATCCGCAGTCGGCGGCGGACCCCGTCGGCCGGCGTGATCCATTCCAGGATCAACAGGAGGAGC
>JBDRTC010000537.1:0-2259 GCA_043824335.1 Planctomycetota bacterium
CCCGGGCGATCCGCACGGCAACCGCCATGGCCTCGCCGCCGGTCCGCGCGTAGCGGACCTGCTCTGCCCAAGGGTGGAGCCTGACGAGCAACTGGGCCAGCTCGACCTCCTCGGGATTGTTCAAGGTCGACATGGAGCCGGCTTGAACCCGCCGGATGACGGCGGCGGTCACGTCGGGGTCGTTGTAGCCCAACAGGCACGCCCCGATGCCCATGATCGACATGTCGGTGTACCGCCGCCCATCCAGATCGACCACCTCGCAGCCCTTGGCTTCGCGGTAATAGCCCGGCCATTGCTCGGGCGCGAACATCTCGGGCCGCTTGCTCAAAAGCTGCGTGCCGCCGGGGATGAGCGATCGGGCCAGCCGATACAGGTCTTGGGTTTTGCTGCCGTTTTCAGTTTCCATCATTTCACCGAAGGGCGTTTGGTGAATGGCAGAATAGTCGGTGCAGGGCGGATCGAAGGTACGCCATGGCGCGTGTTGCCACGGCCTGGTGTAGTTCAAATACCCTCACCATGCCCCTCTCCCAGAGGGAGAGGGAAGTCGCGTGTTCCCACTTATATCTGCGAGCACGCCAGGGGGCGGAGCAGGATGTTGGTGATGTTGGAAACGGTGTCTTTGTACTGCGGGTCCTTTTTGAGCTTGTCCCAGCCTTCGTCGGCGAGGAAGGCGTCCCATGCCTTTTTTTGGGCCTCTTCGTCGTCGAAGCCGACCATGTAGGTCAGGTTCGGCATCTTTGGGCCGATGATCGACTCGCCGAAGAAGACGATGTTCAGCCCGGTGCGGTTGAAGATCTCGATCTCGCCCCCTTCGTTGAACATCTCGATCTTCTTCTTCGCCATGAGCGTGCTGTGGCTCTCGTAGATCCGCAGTTGAAGGATCCGCGACTCTTTCTTGGAGGGCACCGTGAGCCGGGGATGGCCGTCGAAGGCGATCATCAACGAGCTTTCGTAACGCTGGTAGGCCGGATCGGAGAAAGGGGCGTCGAGGAACTCCGCGCCGGCTTCCAGAAATGCCGAATCCTCGCCCAGCTTGTCGACCATCGTGAGGAACGACTCGGGCGACTTGTGCGGCAAGAGGAGGTACACGTTCGGCTCGTCGCCCTCGAGCATCCGGAACGCTCCCACCGGCTCGATCCCGAGACGGTTCAACGCGGGGATGGCCGCCTCGCAAAGAAAATCCTCAAAGAGCTTCTCTTTCGGGCCGGCTTCGAGATGGAAAAGCCTCAGCTCGTAGTACTCCTTGCCCTGCGGATTGCTCGGGCCGGCGCCCTGGGCCATGGCCGCCAGGGGGGCCAATCCGGCCAGACACGAGGCGGCTACAAATTCTCGTCGTTTCATGCTGTGATTCTCCTTGTACGGCAAACCTCTCGGATGACAGGGCCACTGCAGCCGGCCCATTGTACCCCCGCCCGAAGGCGGCGACAATCGGCCGCGGTTTGGGAGGGGTTTGGGAGGGGGACAGTCCCATTTTCCCTGCGGGAAAATCGGGACAGTCCCCGCGGGAAAATCGGGACGGTCCCCGAGTTATTTGAAAGGGAAGGGAAGGTGGCGCCGAAGATACTCATTATTGGTAAAGTGACGATCCTAGCGGGTCGATTCAATGGGATAGGAGCATTGGGCGAGCCGGAGGCCCCCGGGGGAGATGGGCCCGACGGCAGACCGGGATCCAAGGGAGGGAGCAATGCAGAGGCAATCGAGTTGGATGGTGGCGGCCTGGGTGGTCCTGGCGTTTTTGGGCGCCCCTTGCCTGGCCGGCGACGGCTGGGTGACGGCCATTGCCACGGACGAAGCCGTCGTAGGGGAAGACCGTCTGGCGGAGCTCGAGGCGGAGCTGGCCGCACTGAGCGCCCGGATCGACCGCCTGCCGTCAGATCGCTCCAGCGGCCTGGTTTCGGCCTCCTGCCGGTCCAGCGGCCCGTACGCGGGCTACGCCTTCGTCTTCGCGAAGCCGCATTTCAGCGAGAATATCAGTCACAGCAGCGGGTACCGTACGTACGTGCCGTTCAGCTATGACTATGAACTTACGCCCAGGGCATGGTTCGGATACGTCGGCCCGAACGGATCGGGTATGCGATACCGCTACTGGCAGTTTGACCACGGGCGTGCCGCGGTGTCAATAGCGAGTGCCACCGCCTTTGCCTCGGTGGCTTCGTCACCTCTGTGGGGAACTGATTTTTTGAGTGTGAGTGCCAGCGAGATCAACACTCTCACCATTGCCAACGGCTTGGAGGTGCACGCGTCCGACGTGGAATTCAC
>JBDRTC010000538.1:0-4819 GCA_043824335.1 Planctomycetota bacterium
TCATTCGACATTCCTTGTTCGATATTCGATATTCATTCGCGCGAGCAAATCGGTGGTATATCAATTCTTGGGAGTTGCCTTAGTTGGGCGAGGCGGTCGGCTTCTTTCTCTTGCCGCGATCCACGGCGGCGGCGTCGGGCCGCGAGTCGGGTCGCTCCAGTTGATCCTTGCTCAGGCGCAATCGGCCTTCGTAACGCTCCAATTGGGGCAACAGGCCCTGCAAGCTCTCATCGAGTTCCCGGAAGAGCTTCTGGATCCGGCCCTCGAAGTAGTGGGCCAGCACTGCGGCCGGGATGGCGACGGCCAAGCCGGCAAACGTGGTCACCAGGGCCTTCCAGATGCCGTCGGCCAGGTACTCTGCTTTGTTGGCCCCGATGGGGAGGTTGGCCGTTTGGAAAAAGGCCTCGATCATGCCCCACACCGTTCCCAGCAGGCCCAACAGGGGCGTGACTCCGGCGGCCAGGTTGAGCCAGCGGACGTTGGAGTAGAGCCGGGCCGCTTCCCGTTCGTTGGCTCGACCGATGGCCTGCTCCAGCTCGGAGTGCGGCCGGCCGATCTTCAGGAGCATGGCCCGAACGACCTTGGCCGCGGCGGACGGGTATTTTTGGCACAGCTTGTACGCCTGGCGCGGATCGAAGCCTTCGCGCTCGGCGGCCAATCCCTCCAGCTCGGCGATCAGCCTGGAGGGTACGACCCTCGGGCGCCGCAACCCGAGCAGTCGCTCGGCCCCGACGGCCACGACCAAGAGCGACATCACGGCGATGGGGAGCATGAGCCAGCTGCCCCGCATCAGGAGTGCCAGGAAGTTCATTCTGCCGGAGTCCAGGAAGGGGGCGGCTAGCGCGCCTTGCCCCTGATCGGCCGTTTGGTCGCCGACGGCCGTTTCGGCCATCTCTTCCGCCGCGCGGAGGCGCTCGTCCAACTCGGTCGCCGACTGGTCGGTGGCGGCTGCGTCGGCAGCAGCCGCGTCGGCGGCGGATCCGGCCTCCTGGGCGTGCGCCCGGCCGGAAAGGGCGTTTCCACTAAGGGTGCCGATCCAGAGGGCAATCGCGATGAGGAGCAGCCACGCCATGGACGGTCGGCGAAAGCGGGTATCGGTCATAAAGGACCCTTTGTTCTCGGTGGTCACGAGGACAACTCCTGAATTCTCTTCTCGGCCACGGGGGCTCGGGGGCTCGTTGGGAATTTCTCGATCAGCTCCCGGTAGAGCTTCACCGCCTGGTCTGTCTTTTTGAGGACCTCGAAGCAGCGGGCGGCCTCAAAGGTGGCGTCTGCCTGCCAGGTCTCGTGGCTGTAGCCGTACATCACTTTGAAGTAGCTCTTGACGGCCTCCGTGTAATCCTTCCGGGCGAACTGGATCTCGCCGATCATGAACTGCGCCCGGGCCGCCGTCTCGCCGCCGGCGATGCCGATGACCTTCTCGTAAAGCTTGACGGCCTGGTCGAAGTTTTCGAGGTTCTGGTGCGCCCGGCCCTGCTCGTAAAACGCCTGGGGCGCGTAGCTCGACTCGGGAAACTGATCCGTACACTTGGCGAGGAAATCGAGGCTCTTTTGCCAATCCTCCAACTGTGCGGCGGCCTGGCCCGCGTGCAGAAGGTGCAGCGTTTGAAAGTCGGGGTTTGTCAGATTCTTCACCTCGGCGAAGGCGGCCAGCGCTTCCTTGAATTTATCCTGCTGGAAGTAGCACTCGGCCTCCATGAAGACGGCGTCCGGGGCGAGGGCTCCCTGGGGATAGGTAACCAACTGGTAGCGGAAGGTTTTTTGGGCGTTGTCCAGTGCGTCCTGGTGGTAATAGGACCAGCCCAGCTTGTGCGCCGATTTCTCGTCCAGCTCCGACTTCCCGGCCTTCTTCATAGCCTTGTAAAAGGCCACGGCGGCTGGCCCGTAGTCCTTCTTCTCGTACAGGAACTCGCCCACGTGATAGTAGGATTCCGCCGCCCGTGGGCTGTCGGGGAATTGCGTGGTGAGCTGCTGGAAAGACTTGGCCCCTTCGGCTTCCTTGCCGGAGAGCTTGCTCGCCCAGGCCAGTTGGTAGAGGGTGTCGTCGGCATTGGCGTACTGGGGGTCCTCTTTGAGGAGGGCCTGGAACGTGGCAATGGCCGGCTCGTGCTGGTTAAGACCCATCTGGCAGAGCCCGAGGAGATAGCGGGCGTTCGACTTCTCCGCCTGGGGCGGATTGGCCGCCAGGAAAGCCTGAAAATCTTCGACGGCCGGGGCGAACGTCTTCTGGCGGTGCCGGGCCATTCCGCGGCTGAACCGGGCCGTGGGCGCCAATTCGTTCTGGGGATGTTTTTCCAGAAGCGCGCTGAGCGACTGCTCCGCGCCGGCGTTGTCACCCAAGGCCATTTGCGCGCAGCCCAGCTCGTGCAGGGCATAGGAGGCCAGCGGGCTCTGGGGCCAGTTGTCGATCACCTTCCGGTAGGCCTCGGCGGCCGCGGCGTGGTCGCCGCTTAAGTAGGCGTACTCCCCCAGCCGGTAATGGGCTTTGTCCAGCACGGGGCTCTTGGGAAACTGGGCGAGGAGCCGGCCGACGGTGGCCTTCGCTTTTTCCAGATCCTTGAGCTGGCCGTAAGCGCGGGCCAGGGCCAGCAGCGTTTCGTCGGCTTGGCGCCAGTCGGCCTGGGCGGCGATCGAGGCTTCCAACGAGGCGACGGCTTCTGGATACTGGTTCAACTGCAACTGGCTGGCGCCGATCAAGTACCGGGCCTCGGCCACGAGGTCCGCGCGGCGGATCTCGGCCATTGCCGGCCCAAGCGCGTCGACGGTCTCCTGGTACTTCTTCTCCAGGTGCAGCACGAGCCCCCGCCGGGTTTTCCAAAGCTCCGCGTCGGGATGGTCGGGGTATTGACTCAACAGTTGCTGGTACTGCGCCAGGGCCTCGGGAAGCTGGTTCAAGAGGAGGTGGCTCTCCGCCTTGACGTGCGTTACTTCGGCAGTCAGCTCGTGCCCTGGGTGGGCCGACAAAAATGCGTTGGCGTGCTTCAGCGCCGCTGCGTTCTCGCCGCATTCCAAGGCGGCAAACCCGGCCATGTACCGCGCCTGGGGCGCGACCGGGTCGCTCGGGTACTTTCCGGCCAGCGATGCGTAAAGCTCGATCGACTCCTTCTTGCGCTCGGGAATCTCGTGGACGGCGTCGGCTCGGTCCATGGCCAGTTGGGCCGCCATGGGGCTTTTCTCCGCCAGGGCCTTGGCCAGCACGCTCTCGATTGCCTCGAGGCCTTTGGCGGGCTGCTTTTCCTTGAGCCAGCTTCGGGCGATCCAGTGGGCCGCTTCATAGGCCGGCAGGCCGCCGGCCGGCAGCAGTTTCCCGAGCAACGCGCGGGCCTCGGCCTGCTTCCCGGCCAGCGAGTAGCACTTTCCCCCGGCCACGGCGGCGCGGCCGGCGTGCTCCGAGGCGGGAAACTTCGCCATCACCGACTCGTACAAGGCGGCCGCCTCGACGTACTGCTTGCTCTGCGCCCGGCAATCGGCCTGGCGTATCGCGGCGTAGGCGGCCAGCTCGAAGCCCGGAAAAGCGGCCGCGGCCGCGAACCGCGCGGCCGCCGGGTCGGGTTGTCCGGCATTGAGCAGTGTTTCCCCCAGGCGCACGTTCACTTCGGGCACCAGCGCGTGCTCGGGATAGGCTTTCAGAAAGGCGTCGTACGTTTGGGACGCCTCTTGATGCTGCCCCAGTTCCTCCTGGCAAGTGCCCAGGGCATAGAACGCCTCGGCCGCGGCGGGATGTTTTGGGTATTTGTCGATCAGTTGCCGATAGGCCGGGATCGCCTCCGGCTTCTTGCCTCGCAAGTAGAGGCTCTCGCCGCGATGGTAGAGGGCGTCGGGCACAAGCTCCCCCTGGGGAAACTTGGCGATCAGGGCGTCGAAGGTCTGGACCGCGCGGTCGCACATCTCGACCTTGCCCGCCTGCGCGATGCTGTACTGCGTGACGCCCAGATAGAGATAGGCGGCCTCGAGCTTCTCCAGCTTGGGGAAGCTTCCGACGACCGTTTCGAGCGTTGTCGCCGCCTGTTCGGGCTTGTTGTCGAGGTAGTAGCAGACGCCCAGGTTATAGTGGGCCTCCCCGAGGCGGGGATCGGACTTGAACTCCTGGACGAATTTCAGCCACGCCTCGGCGGCCAGATCGTACGACTTGAGGTTTTGCAGTTTCGCGGCCGCCGCGTACTGGCGCGTTGCGGCCGGTGTTTCCCCGGGAGCGTCCCCGGCCTGCGCCAAGGAGCAGGTCCACACCAGCGCAGCAAAGGCCAAGCCCAGGCGCGTGGGAAAAGGGGGCTTCATCGCAAAACCTCTTCAACTACCCGTTCCGCACTAGGCCACTCATTACCTCCGAGGGCCTGAAGCCCAGACCCGCGTGGAGACAATTTCGCCGCCGTTCCTCCAATTATCCCGTATACCGTCAAGCTTTGCCAGTGGGGAGACCGGCGGTGGGGCTCGGCGGGCGTGGCGGGTGCGACGCTTCCGACGGACCCGTGCCCCTCGCAGGTGCGGATTGCGAGGCTCCAAACGGGGTTCTCTCCGCTCGACGGATTGCATCCGCCGCCGAAAAAGTTACGCTATAGTACCCACTTGGGACGTTTCGCCCGCCGAGACCGCGTGAGATTGAGGAGCAACGATGAATGCACCGGGGAGTCGACGATTGTTGGGGGGTTCTCTGTACCTGTTTTTGACGGTCGCTCTGGCCGCAACCGCTTCGAACGCGGCGGCCCAGCCGAACACGCTCACGCCCGAAGAGTTGGCCGAAGGCTGGATCCTCTTGTTCGACGGCGAGACGCTCTTCGGCTGGAGGGCCGCCAGCGACGCCAATTGGGAAGTGGCCGACGGG
>JBDRTC010000539.1:0-3429 GCA_043824335.1 Planctomycetota bacterium
CACGGAGGGCGTTCCCTACAGACGAGACCCCGGAAGTTATGCTTCGCCCACTCCTCGGAGCCGAATGCTGGACGAAACACTGCATATTCGGTATCCTCTTCGGTCGGCCCGGACTCTCTTCAACGCACCGGAGGCCCGTGATGAACCGCTTCAACCGGGACGACTTCGACCGCGTGACCCGCGCCGTGGAGGAGGCCGAGACAAGAACGTCGGCGGAGATCGTGGTTGCCATCCATCCGCACTCCGGAACCTACCGCGACGTGGACTATCTCTTCGGCGTCCTGCTGGCCCTGGCCGGGCTCGTGTTCATCGTGTTCAATCCCTGGACGTGGCACCCGGCGCAGTTGCTTCCCCTGGAAATGGCCGCTCTGTTCGTGATCGGTGCGCTGGGCTGTTCCGTCTGTCCGCCGCTGCGCCGTCGGCTCTCGACCGGGAAACGGCGCGCATCGCAGGTGCAGGCGACGGCGGCGACGCTCTTCGTCGAGGAAGGGGTGGCCAACACCCGGGCACGGACGGGAGTGCTCCTCTACCTCTCGCGACTCGAACGGCAGGTGGAAGTGATCGCCGACGTGGGGGTCACGGGCAGCGTCGAGCCCCAAGCATGGAGTCGTTGCCTCTTCGATCTCAAGAAGATCGACTCCGCGGACGACACGGCCGAGGCCCTGCTGAACGGGATCCGCCGGCTGGGCGACCTGCTCTCCGAACATCTTCCCGCGGGAGAGGACAACCCCGACGAAATCCCCAACCGCCCGAGGACGAAAGAATGAAACGCTCACTTGGTTTCCCTTCCGGGACGTCGGGTGGCACGCCCTCGCTTGCGTGGGCATGTCTTCCGGCACCGGCGAAATCGCCGCATGGCCCTCCGTTGGGGCAGCAGTTGCACTGCTGCCCCCAGCCGAGGTGCGGCCGTACAAATGGCGCAACAACCGGGAACCGGGAAGTCATGCCTCGGCCGCCCCTTGGCGGCCCAACGCACCCAGGCAGAGTAACTCGGGGACTGTCCCGATTTTCCCACGGGGAAAATGGGTCTGTCCCCTTCCCGAACCCAGGCAGGTCCGTGACGCGATGGCTCCCGCTGGTTCTCGTCATCCTCGCGTGCGTGCTCGCGTGTGCCGGCGATGCCGACGCCCGGGTCGGAGGCGGCGGGTCCTTCTCCGGCGGTGGCGGGGGCGGCGGCGGATTCAGCGGCGGTGGCGGTGGGTTTAGCGGCGGCGGCGGATTTAGCGGCGGGGGCGGATCGCATTCAGGCGGTCGAGGCGGCGGTGGCGGCGAAATCTCCTGGCCGTGGTTCCTGCTGATTATCACCGTCTGTATTGTCTTCGCCGTGGTGAAAGCCCAGCTTGAAAAGAACGAAAGCTCGCAGCCGTACTCCTCCACCCGCGCGGGCGAGCGCCCGTCGATGCGTGATGAAGGTCGAGGGCGGTCTCTGAAAGCCCGGCGTCGTCTCGATCAACTCCGCCAGCACGACCCCAATTTTTCCGAAGTCCTCTTCATGGATTTTGCCTATACCCTGTATGCAAGAGTGCAGGAGGCGCGGGGCCGCGGCGACCTGGAGATCTATGAGCCTTACTTGGCCGGCGCCGCCCTGAAGACCCTGGAAGAGCTTGGTGGGGGGCTCAGGCAAGAGGTGCGGGAGTTCACTCGGAAGCAGGGCGGTTCCGCCCCGCCGCAGCCGAAGTTCGACGTACGCGGTGTCATCGTTGGTGCGGCGCAGATCAACAACGTCACCGATCCGCAGCACGACACGATCAGCATCTCGGTCGGCTTCGAGTCCAACTATACGGAATCCTACGGCGAGGGGGACGAGCGGCGCGAGAACACGTTTTATTGCGAAGAAGTCTGGCGGTTCACCCGGCAGCGCGACGTGCTCTCCCTCCCGCCGGAGAAGATCGGCGCCCTGGGGTGCCCCAGTTGCGGAAGCACGGCCGAGCGCCGGCCCGACGACTCCTGCGGGCATTGCGGCGTGAAGATGATCGGCGGGAGGTTCCATTGGTTTGTCAAGAGTATTTCCATTCTCCGCCGCGAATCGCGAGGCCCCCTTCTCACCAGCGACGTGCCGGAAGTGGGAACCGATTTGCCGACCGTGCTCGAGCCGGGCTTTGGCGCCGCTCGCGACCGGTTTCATGCGGCCAACCCCGACTTTTCCTGGCAGCGCGCGGAGGCCCGCTTCCGCCACGTCTTCACGGAATTGCAGCAGGCGTGGACGACCCTCCAATGGGAGCGGGCTCGCCCCTACCAGTCCGATCAGTTGTTCCAGTCGCACTATTTCTGGATTCAGGAATACGGGCGGCAGCAGCTCCGCAACGTCCTGGAGGACATTGATCTCGAACGCCTCCAGCCGGTGCGAATCACGATCGACGCCTTCTTCGACGCGATCACCGTGCGAATCTGGGCGAACATGAAAGACTTCACCGTCGACACCGAGAAGAACGTCGTCTGCGGCAGCCCGCATCGCGCCCGCCGCTTCTCCGAGTATTGGACGTTTATCCGGCGTCGCGGGGCGAAGGAGTCGGACAAAGAGGATAGCGCATGCCCGAACTGCGGCGGACCGCTTAAGATCACCATGGCGGGCATCTGCGAGTATTGCGAGAGCAAGATCACTAGCGGCCAGTTCGATTGGGTGCTCAGCCGAATCGAGCAGGACGAGGCGTACGTCGGCTGAGTTCTCATTTCGCCCGCACGTCGAACGCATAAAGCCGATCGCCGTGGCGGACGTAGAGCCGACCTCCGCAAACCACCGAGTGGGCCCAGGTGGGCCCCTCGCCGCCTTCGGGGATCCTGAACTGGCTGATCACCTCGTGGCCGTCGGGCGTGGGCTTCACGAGGCCCATCTTGCCATGTTCGTTCATGGTGTAGAGCATGCCATCGGCACAGGCGGCGGAGCCCTGGCCCACGCCCCGCTCGGCGTACGTCATTCGGCCGGTCTTCCAGTCCAGGCAAACCCACTTGGCGTTGTTGTTGAAGTGGGAAGCCCCGTACAGGTAGCCGTCCAAAAGGATCACGCCGCCGTGGCGGTTATCGAGATCCTCGCTGCGCCACACCGGCTCGATCGCGGCCTTCCGGCCGTCGACGATGATCTTCAAGAGCACGGAACCCTTCCCGTATCCTCCGCTGATGAAGACGTGGCCGTCCCGGTAGATCGGCGTGACGCAGTTTGCCACGTAGCGTGGGGTGTAGTGCTCGAGCTTCCAGAGCAGATCGCCGGTGTCGGCGGTGACGCCGATCAAGGACTTTTGGGACATCGTGAGGATGATCCGCAGTCCCTCGTGCTCGACCACAATCGGTGAAACATAGCTGGCCGGCTCGCCCGCGCTTGCCGACTTCCAGAGAGTTCGGCCGCTCTTCTTATCCAGGGCGGCCACGGCGGTCGGGCCGCCGGGAGAGCAAATCAGACGGTCGCCGTCAACCAGGAGCGATTCGGCGCGGCCG